>CAZMBO010000037.1:0-14599 GCA_964564655.1 uncultured Nitrospina sp.
GGAAACGTCTCTTATGATGGATATCAATGAAATAAAAAAAATCATTCCTCATCGGTATCCGTTTCTTCTTGTAGATCGAATTATCGAATGTGATTTTGATTCTCGCATCGTAGGTATTAAAAATGTCACGGCTGATGAGCCATTTTTTCAAGGTCATTTCCCGGAATTCCCAGTTATGCCCGGAGTTCTTATTATTGAAGCCCTAGCTCAGACAGCTTGTATCCTGGGATTGAAGATTCTTAAGATGGAGGGACAGGGTTCTGTGTTTTTCACAGGCATTGATGGGGCTAAATTCAGAAAACCTGTAGTCCCAGGAGACCAGTTACGCTTGGAACTAACAAAGATAAAACAGCGTCAATCTATTTTTCGATTTGAAGGGAAGGCCTTTATTGAAGATGAACTGGCGACCGAGTGTACCATTCAAGCCATGATGGGTAAAAATTGATCTGTTACCAATAATTGTTTTAAGATTTTATTCGGTTTTTAAGAAGCTAAACCTATTTTGAATTTTTAATTCCTTTCTGAACCTTGACCATTCATTCAAGTTCAATCATTGACCCAGACTCAGAGCTGGCAAAGGGTGTTACAGTCGGGCCTTTTTCCATTATTGGTTCGAATGTAAAGATTGGTAAAGGAACGGTCATTGGCTCGCATGTGTTAATAGAAGCCAACACAGTCATCGGGAAAAACTGTAAAATTTTTAATGGAGCATCTATCGGCGGTGAACCGCAAATTATGAACTTTAAGGATGTTTCTTCATCCGTAGAGATCGGTGATGGAACGGTGGTTCGTGAGTATGCAACCATTCATCGATCGGGATTTAAAGATGGTATAACAACAGTTGGGAAAAATTGTCTGCTCATGGCATATTCTCATTTAGGCCATGATTGTGAATTGGGCGAGCAGGTTGTCATTGTAAATGGCACGGGTTTATCCGGACATGTAATTGTTGAAGATCAGGCTTTCATTTCAGGTCTAGTTGGAATCCATCAATTTGTTCGAATTGGCAGGAATGCAATGGTAGGAGGGATGGCCGGAGTAAATCAGGATGTTTTACCGTTTTCAATAGTCGAAGGAACGCCCGCTCGCTTATTGAGTGTCAATGCAGTAGGGTTGAAGAGAGCAAACTTTAAACCAACCGTCCGGGCTGCCATAAAGAAAGCTTTTAAAATAATTTCTAGCCCCGATCTGAATACCAGTCAGGCTTTGAAAAAAATAAGTTCAGAGATTGAAATGTGTGATGAAATTAATTATCTTTTAAATTTTATTAAAAACTCCACAAGAGGAGTGACAAAGTAGTGAGTAAGGTTAAAGTTGGAGTTATTGGTGTTGGAAGAATGGGAAAATATCATGTGGGTATTCTTTCCGAGTTACCAGAAGTAGAACTTACTACGGTTGTAGATATTGACCCTAAGAGCCGAAAGGTTATCGAGGAGAATTATGGCACTCCTAGTTTCGAAAATTATAAGGATATTTATGGTAAGGTCGATGCTGCCGTGGTAGCTGTCCCTACTGGATTACATTTTCCCATTGCTAAAGACTTATTGAATGCGGGTATACATGTGCTCCTTGAAAAACCCTGCGCCAACAATCTCGATCACGCTCGCGAACTTTTTCAAATTGCTGAGGACAATGCTTTGACTTTACATGTAGGTCATGTGGAGCGTTTTAATGGAGCGGTTCAGGAGTTGCATAAAATTGTTGATTCTCCAATTTTTGTAGAGTGCAGACGTATGGGCCCCTTTACAGATCGGATTAAAGATGATGGCGTTGTCCTTGATATTATGATTCATGATATTGATATTATTTTAAATTTGATTCAATCCAGAGTAACCAAAACCTTTGTATTAGGGTCTTCTATTTTTTCTACAAAAGATGATCTTGTAAATGCACAGCTTGAATTTGAAAATGGATGTATTGCAAATATTGTAGCCAGTCGGGCCTCACAGAATCAGATAAGGACCCTCTCTATTACTCAAAAAGATTCCTTTGTAGTTCTAGATTACACGGATCAGGAAATTTATGTCCATAAAAAATCCTCTTCGGAGCATAAGCTGAGCAAAGACTCTTTAAGGTATAAGCAGGAATCGCATGTCGAGCGCATATTCGTTCATAAAGATAATCCTCTTAAATTAGAACTCAAGCATTTTCTGGATTGCGCAACGAATGGAAGTCCTCGGAAAGTAGCTATTGATAATGAGTTGTATTCTTTGGAGGTTGCCCTAAATATTCTTAGTCAGTTTAAAAGTAATCTCTAAATCGAGGTTCTGGCTCTGCAAGAATTTTTTACAGCCCCTCTTAACTTCTACCCGCGTTTTTATTATGCCTTCCAACCCTACAAAAAAAATCGGATTGATTGCTGGGGCTGGGGAAATTCCAATTTATTTCGCTAGGAAAGCCAGCCTGAATGGAACCCGACTAATAAGTATCGGATTTTCGGATGAAATTCAATCCAGCCTTTTGCCCTATTCAGAAAAATGTTATTCGTTTGGTATCGGCCAGCCGAGTAAAATTCTCGAAACCTTGAAAAAAAATGACGTTGAAGATTTATTGATATTAGGAAAGGTGGATAAGAGCGTTATTTATAAACTTCAATTACCCGACTTAAAATTTATAAAGTTTTTAAAAAATAATATTTCACATGAAGATAAAACTTTACTTTTAGGGATGATAGAGGAACTCGAAAAAGAGGGAGTTCGCGTTCTAAGTCAGAAAGATTTTTTGTCTGAAATCTATCCGAAAAAAGGTGTTCTTACTCACCGAAAACCCTCACCAAAAGAATTGGAGGACATTAAGTTTGGTTTTCCAATTGCGAGAAAACTAGCGGATATGGAGATTGGGCAAACTTTGGTTGTCAAAAACAAATCGGTAATCGCTGTTGAAGCTTTTGAAGGCACGGATAAAGCAATTCAGCGGGGATGCGAACTGGCAAAGGGAAATTGCGTGGTTATAAAAGTCAGCAGAACCAATCAGGATTATCGATACGATAGCCCTGGCATTGGTCCACAGACTATAAAAACTTTGATAGCAGGCGGGGCCTCTGTTCTAGCTTTAGAGGCCGAACGTGTTATGGCAGTAGAGCAGGAGCAGGTTCTGAAAATGGCCGATGAAGCAAAGGTGGTTGTGGTATTTATTTAATGCTTCACTAAATAGCTGATGGGAGTTATGACTAAAGAAGAACCTCATTTCTTGATAATAGCCGGTGAAGCGTCCGGCGATTTGCATGGGGCTAAATTAGTACAAGCTTTATTGGATGTATACCCCAAAGCTCGATTTACAGGAATGGGGGGAGAACGCATGCGTGATGCTGGGGTTAATACCCTGTTTGGAATTGAACGCATGGGGGCTGTAGGGTTTGTAGAAATCTTTTCCGACTTTGGCCATTATTTTGGTGTCTATCGCGCGTTAGTGAAAGAAATAGCATCGCTTAAATACACTGCAGTGATATTAATTGATTCTCCCACCTTGAATCTCAGGCTAGCGAAACACAGCCGAAAACATAGTTGCCCTGTTTATTATTTTATTAGCCCTCAGATTTGGGCATGGAGAAAGGGCAGAATAAAAGATATCCGTAAATCTGTGCATAAGATGTTTGTTGTCTTGCCTTTTGAAGAGAAAATGTATCAAGAAGCCGGCGTCGATGCGGAATTTTTAGGCCACCCTTTTATTGATGTGGTGCACCCGACTCGAACCCGTGGAGATAACTTGGAAAAGTTTGCATTGGACTCGCATAAAAAAATAGTAGGCCTCCTTCCAGGAAGCCGGATGAATGAAATAACTTCTCTTTTGGATGAAATGTTATTGGCGGCAGAAAAAATAAAGAGGGAGATGGGCGAATGCCAATTCTTGCTTCCTGTTGCCGATACAATTGACCCAGTTTTGATTCAGAAAAAACTAGGTTCTAATCCATTGGATATAAAAATTCTAACAGGTGAAACTTACAATGTGATGAACACCTGTGATGCTCTGATTATAGCTTCGGGTTCGGCAACTCTTGAGGCTGGAATAATAGGTTGTCCTATGGTGATTATTTATAAATTGAGTCCATTGACTTATTGGTTGGCCCTCATGCTTATAAATACTCCTTATTATGGGTTGGTCAATATCGTCGCAGGAGAAAGCGTTGTTCCAGAATTGATCCAGAGTAAGGCAAACGCAGAGAATATTGCTGCAGAAATATTGAAATTTTTAAAAAACCCTGAATATTGTCAGGAAGTACAGAATCGGTTGTTGCTCGTTCGGAAAAATCTGGGTAGGCCGGGGGTGATGAAAGCCGTTGCGGCAAGCATGGTGGATTCGTTATCAAAAATACCTTAACATGAAAAAATTTTTTTTTAATTACGTATTACCCTATCTTCTATACGGAGTGGTTTATCTATGGTGTGTGACACTGCGTATAAAGAACCTGAACAGCGAGGCGGAAGATCGAATAAAAAATTTGACCGGGCCTTATATTCTAACTTTATGGCATGGTAGAATTTTTTATCTATTTTATTATTTAAGAAATCGTCCGGATTATTTTTTATTGATCAGTCCCAGCGTAGACGGAGATCTTCTGGCAAAGCTTGCGCGTTTGATGGGTTATTCTGTAATTCGCGGGTCTACCTTTAAAAATGCAGTTCCTGCTGCCCGTTCACTGATTCGCGTATTACGTGATGGGCAAAGAATTATAATTATTGCAGATGGTTCCAGAGGCCCACGTTGTATTGCCCAATCTGGCTCGGTACAATTAGCAGAAATTACTAGACTACCTTTATTTCCAATGAATTTTGGGTCAAAAAACAAGATAATTTTAAATACTTGGGATCGTTTTATCCTTCCTCTTCCCTTTACCCGTTGCAATATAAATTTCGGACCTCCAATTTATCTTACCTCAGGTTCTTCAGAAGAGCTGATAGAAGAAAAACGTATTGAATTAGAATCCAGCTTGAAGCAACTAGATAAGGAAAGTGACACTGCTTAAAAATGCTTAAAAATTAAACATTTATATAGGTTAATTGTTTAAAAATTAGGCACGGGTTCGTGTTTGAATTTGAGGGGGGGGTATGGTATAGTTTTTTCGCTTTTCAAACTCCTTTAAATTTATAGGCTTTTAGCTGGGCGCCCTTGGATGTGCTGGCCCATACGGTTGGCATGAAAATTGAAGTCTTTTAGGCTAAACGATGTTTTTTAAGGAAGTTATTAAGCGAATCACTCAAGGTTGCAGTATAAAAAACCTGATAGCGAAATCGTCACCAAGCCCTGATCTATTCTGAACAAATTGGCTAGAGGTTATTTATGAAAAAGGTTGAGGCTATAATTAAGCCTTTCAAACTAGATGAAGTAAAAGATAAACTCAACCAAATTGGAATAAAAGGCATAACGGTTAGTGAGGTAAAAGGGTTTGGCCGGCAAAAAGGCCACACAGAACTATACCGTGGGGCAGAATATGTTGTAGATTTTCTTCCAAAGATAAAAATGGAGGTCGTTATCAGTGATAATCAGGTGGAAGACGTGATCACCACCATTATGCAGGCAGCGCAGACGGGTAGAATTGGTGATGGAAAAATTTTTGTAATTGACCTTCAGGAAGCCGTTCGTATTCGCACCGGAGAACGAGGGGAAGATGCTGTTTGATCTTGAGCCCATATAATATAAGTATAAGTTGATTTAATTTAGGTTAATAAATTATTGGTTTTGGTTCAGCATTTGCTATGCGATGCGGGGCTGTTGTGTTTTTTAGTTATTCCCATTTAATTAATTTTTGCAGGAGATACATTAATGACCCCCAAAGAGGCAGTAGATTTTGCTAAAAAAAATAATGCTCGAATCATTGATTTGAAGTTTATGGATTTTGTAGGTTCATGGCAGCATTTTTCAGTGCCCATCGGAGAGTTAGAAGAAAGTATTTTTGAAGATGGATTAGGATTTGATGGCTCCAGCATTCGAGGTTGGCAGGCAATTAACAATAGCGATATGATTGTTATACCAGATCCCGGCACCACTGTAATGGATCCGTTTATGAAAGATGCCACAGTCAGCATGATCTGTAATATATTTGATCCTATTACTAAAGAAAAATACAGTCGTGATCCCAGAAACATAGCGCAAAAGGCAGAAGCATATCTTAAATCCACAGGAATTGGAGATACAGCTTACTTTGGTCCTGAGGCTGAGTTTTTCGTCTTTGATAATGTTCAGTACGATTCAACAGCGAACGAATCGTTTTATTCCATTGATTCAGAAGAAGGGACCTGGAATACAGGTAGTGACGAAGCCCCAAACTTGGGGCACAAACCGCGTCACAAAGAAGGTTATTTCCCAGTTTCACCATCCGATACACTTCAGGATATACGGTCGGAAATGATGTTACTCATGGAGCAGGTGGGTATTACTATGGAATGCCACCATCATGAAGTTGCAACAGGCGGCCAGTGTGAAATTGATATGCGATTTGCCCCCCTTGTAAATTGTGCTGATAGCCTTATGTGGTATAAGTACATTGTTAAAAACGTGGCCCGGGCGCACGGTAAAACTGCTACATTTATGCCAAAGCCGATGTATGGAGACAACGGAACCGGGATGCACGTGCACCAGAGCATCTGGAAAGGTGGTAAACCCCTAATGGCTGGAAATGGTTATGCAGGATTTAGTGAGTTGGGAATGCATTATATTGGCGGAATTTTAAAGCACGCAAAAACCATTTGTGCGTTTGCAGCACCAACAACCAATTCATATAAACGATTGGTGCCGGGATTTGAAGCGCCGGTTAATCTTGCATACTCAAGTCGAAATCGAAGTGCTTCAATCAGAATTCCCATGTACTCACCAAGCCCTAAAGCAAAACGATTGGAAATTCGATTCCCAGATCCTTCCTGTAACGGATATTTAACCTTTGCAGTAATGCTTATGGCGGGGCTTGACGGAATTGAAAATAAAATTGATCCGGGTGAACCACTGGATAAAAATATTTATTCTCTTGGGCCGGAAGAATTGGCAAATATTCCGACCTTACCGCATTCTCTGGATGAAGCCCTGCGGGCTCTAGAGGAGGACCATACATTCATGCTCAAAGGCGATGTATTTACCCAAGATGTAATAGATACATGGATAGACTACAAAAAAGAAAATGAAGTCGATCCATTGAGATTGCGTCCGCATCCGCTCGAATTCCAAATGTATTACGATTGCTGATTAGGTGAATGCCGGAGAGTAACGATTTTATTCGAAAACCCCCTGGGTCACCCAGGGGGTTTTTTTTGCTTTAATGCTTGATTTTAAATATTGAATAATGAACTCCAAAGAAGCCTTGGTAGAGAAAATACATAACTGTGTGCCTTGGGAACCAGGGTTGGCAAGCAGTTTAGTTATATTTGGATTTCAGGAACCTTCTAAGAGCTGGAAAGATTTTATTTCTCTAGCCAAATGTACAGATTTCAATAAACTATACCCCAATTTTTTTTCAAGTTTATTAGACTTGTCAGCTCGGTCTCACAATGCGGATTTGGTGTTACATAATCTGGAACGCTTTGTTGAAAAATTTAAAGAAAAAGAGCATCTTTTTACACAACTCTCAGAATCAAAAAGCCTGTTAAAATCACTGGTTTATTTATTTTCAGGAAGCCAAATTTTAACAGACTCTCTTTTAAGTGAACCCTCCCATGTAAATTGGTTAGGCCAACCAGAGGTACTTACAGAATCAAAATCTAAAGACATTTTGATGAGAGATTTTTATGAAATGGCAGGAGAGGATTTTCATAAAAGTGAAACTTCGAAATTGCTAAGAAAATTTAAGAAAAGGGAGTATATACGAATAGGATTACGAGATTTACTGGGAACCGCAGAGCTAATGGAGACCGTGGGAGACATCTCAAATCTCGCAGATGTTTGTTTGCAAATTGCTTATGAAAAAGCGGATAGAGATTTGCAAAAAAAACACGGTATTCCCTCATATAAAGATACAGATGGAAATTTACAAATCTCGGAGTTTGCTGTCATTGGAATGGGAAAACTGGGAGGACAGGAGCTAAACTACAGCTCAGATATCGACCTTATTTATATTTACACTTCTAGTCATGGGGAAACACGTCCCGAACCTTTTAAGGAAAACGAGGTTATTACAGTAACCAATCACGAATATTTTTCCAAGCTAGCACGGCAAATTACCAAGTACATAAATGAAATTACTGATGAAGGTAACGTTTTCCGGGTCGACTTGGACCTTAGGCCCGATGGCCCCAGTGGAGAAATAGCAAGTTCTTTGGCTAGTTGCGAAACATATTATCAATCTTGGGGAAAAACTTGGGAAAGACAGGCCATGATTAAAGCCAGAGTTTCGGCAGGAAGTGAAGCGCTGGGAAGACAATTTTTTTCCATGATGGAACCATTTATATACAGACGAAGCCTGGATTTTGAAGCTATAGAAAAAATCAAATCCATGAAAAACCGTATTAACAAAAGCCTGAAAGACAAAAATCTGGGTAAGACAAATATAAAGCTTGGATTTGGAGGCATAAGGGAAGTTGAATTTATAATCCAAGCCTATCAACTCTTATTTGGTGGTAGAAATAAAGAGTTGCGAATTAGAGGTTCCCTGAGAGCCTTGGAAGCTTTAAAAGAAAAAAATATTATTAATGAAGAAGATTTTTTACGTTTATCGGAAGCTTATATATTTTTAAGGCATCTTGAAAATAGAGTGCAAATAACTTTTGGTATGCAAACACACCAGATCCCTGATAGCAATGTGGATAGAGCCGTCCTTGCTAGAAAGATGCATATTAAAGGCAAGACGGTTGAGGAGCTTTCAAAAAACTTGATGAGTGTTTATGAATCGCATACTTCTTTTGTTGGAAAAATGTTTTCCGAACAGTTTGCAGAAGAAGAAAAAAGAGAAGCAGCAGCAGCGATTTCGAATGAATGGAAATGGTCTCGCGAAGGAGAAAAACTGTTTTCGGAAGAAACACTGGCTTCCATTCCATTAATTCTTAACCCTAAACAAGCGTTTCGTTTTTTAAAAGTATTTCGAGATGGTTCATCATTTTCAGACCCCTCCGAAAAAAGTATTCACGAATTTAGCTTAATCCTTCCCAAGATTATCCATCAATGCAAAAAAATTCCAAGCCCCGGTAAAGCTATTGAAAACCTATGTAAATTTGTTGAAGCCACGGGTGCCAGAGACTCTTTTTTAAAGCTGTTTCAGGAGAATGAAAAGTTTCTTGAATTTCTAATAATTTTGTTTGGTAGTAGTGGGCTACTTTCACAAATACTAATTAAGAGACCTGAATTTGTAGATTTACTTTCAGATATGGATGAGATTTATCGATTTAAAACCCCAGAAAAAATTTCTGAAGGTTTGGATAAATTTTTAATGACGGGGGATTCATTAGATAAAAAATCCCTTATTCTGCGTCGATTCAAACTTTATGAAGAATTAAGGATTGGAGTGAGGTATTTGATTAAAGAAACAGATTTAGAAGGTACGCTTTTCGATCTTTCAAATCTTGCTGATGTTTTTTTGCAGGCTGTTTTCAAATTAGCCTTTGAGGAAGTAAGTAGGAAGAACGGTCATACGATACCTGAAAAACTTTGTATCGTTGGTTTGGGTAAGTATGGTGGGGGAGAATTAAACTTTGGCTCTGATCTTGATATTATTTTTGTTTATGATGGGTCTGAAGAAGATAGTTTGGAAGGAATCCAGTATCATGCTATTTCACAGTTAATCTATAAACTGACTTCAGAAATGACCCCTGCGGGTTTCGCCTATAAGATTGATACCGAACTTAGGCCTGAAGGAGAGGCAGGGGTCTTGGTTCTATCAGTAGAGGGGTATGAGAAATATTTTAAATCTCGCGCTAGAATTTGGGAACAGCAGGCAATGGTAAGGGCGCGTGTTGTTGCTGGAAACAAAGATGTTGGTAAAAAATTTATGACCGCAGCACACGATTTTGTTTTTCGGGATAAATTTGAATACAGTGCCCTTATAGAAATTTCACGGTTGCGGGAACGAATGGAATTGGAATTGGCTAAAGAAAAAACAAAAGGAAAAAATGTAAAGCTTGGTTTTGGTGGTATTGCTGATATTGAGTTCACGATGCAAATCCTGCAATTGATACACGGAAAAAGAAATCCTCGCCTACGACAAACCAATACTATTCAATCAATAAATATGCTCGTGACACATGGAATAATTGATCAGGTTAAAGCAGATCTAGCTAAAGAGAATTATCTATTCTTAAGAAAACTTGAATGTGCATTGAGGATTATTCGTCAGACTCCCACCAATACTTTACCGAAGAAAATAATTGAATTGGCGCAATTAGCCCGCCTATTATCTTATAGCGGTGATGATGAGGATACTCTTGCAAATGCGTTACTAAGTGATTATGAAAAACATACTACACAAATGCGGGGATATTATCGCGAAACCGTTGGTCAATTGTTGCGTACCGGGCGCGGATCCGTTTCTGATAATACCTTAGTATGATCCAGAGGTAGTCAAAATTTTATTTAATTTTTTTATCGGAAGATTTTGAAAAAGCATTTAACTTAAAAGCAATGCTGTCGATCAAGGCTTGCCAGCTGGCTTCAATAATATTTTCTGATACACCAACAGTTCCCCATTTTGTATGCTCATCCCCAGATTCAATCAGTACGCGAGTTTTAGCGCGCGTACCTTTTTTTTCTTCCAGAATGCGTACTTTGTAGTCGTATAAATCCACTTTTTCTAATTCTGGGTAAAATTTTACTAGGGCCTTTTTTATTGCTTTATCCAAAGCATTTACAGGGCCTATTCCCTCTTCTGTAGATACTTCTTGCACACCGTTTACTTTTAGTTTGACGGTTGCTTCAGAAATCGGCTCTTCATCTCCCAGCTGTTTTTCAACAATGACACGAAAGCTGATGAAATCGAAGAAAACTTCTTTTTCACCCAATGCATCTCTCATCAATAACTCGAAAGAAGCTTCAGCCCCTTCATACTGAAACCCAAGATTTTCAGATTCTTTTAGGGTTTTAAGGATTTTTTGAATTTTAGGCTCCCCAGCCTCTACATCAATGCCAAACTCTTTTGCTTTATGAAGCACATTGCTTTTTCCTGAAAGATCAGATATTAGGATGCGCTGGCTGTTGCCAACAACTTCAGGTTTAATATGTTCGTATGTTTCTGAATTTTTTCGAACCGCACTTACATGAACGCCTCCTTTATGAGCAAAAGCACTTTTACCGACAAAAGGTTGCTGATTCCAATGAGCTTTATTTGCTAATTCATCTACAAATGCCGAGACATCTTTTAATTTTTTAAGTTGCTCATTTGAAACACAGTCCAGCCCCATCTTAACTTTTAAATTAGGAATGACCGAGATCAAATTTGTGTTACCGCATCTTTCGCCTATGCCGTTGATGGTTCCTTGTACTTGTTGAGCTCCGGCCTCTACAGCACGAAGTGAGTTTGCTACTGCCACTTCAGAGTCGTTGTGGGCGTGGATTCCTAATCTGATGTTAATGGAATTTTTAACTTCAGAAAAAATTGAATGAACTTCATCAGGAAGCGACCCACCATTCGTATCGCAGAGTACAATCCAGTCTGCTCCTCCTGATTCTGCTTCTTTGATTGTTTTGATTGCGTATTCGGGATTGTTTTTGTAACCATCAAAAAAATGTTCGGCATCAAACAAAACTTCAGTCCGGTGCTTTTTCAAATAGTTGATGCTTTCAAAAATCATTCGCAGATTCTCATCGAGACTGGTGGATAAAGCGTCCCTAACATGCAGGTCCCATGTTTTTCCGAATATGGTGACCACTTCGGTTTCTGTTCTTAAAAGCGCCTGAATTACTATATCCTCTTCTACTTTTTTATTTGGATAGCGGGTGCTACCGAACGCAGTGATTTTCGTTTGCAAAAATTTTACGTGATTTACTTTAGAAAAAAAATCAATATCTCGTGGATTGGATCCAGGCCAACCTCCTTCGACATAATGAGCCCCCATCTCATCAAGCTTCTGTGCGATACGAATTTTATCTTCTACAGTGAATGAAATTCCTTCGGCTTGTGAACCGTCACGAAGTGTAGTGTCGTATATTTTTATAGAATTCATTTTTTCTTTGTTGTAGATTTTTTACGAGCCGCTTTTTTTGTAATATATTTTTTGCTGCTGGCTTTTTTTTCTAGGCCGAATGCCTTGTGTAGCGCATTAACAGCTACTTTAGTATGTTTTTGCTCTATAATACATGAGACCTTAATTTCTGAAGTACTGATCATCAGAATATTAATCTTTTCCTTGGAAAGCGATTTAAAAATTTTTGCTGCTACTCCAGAGTGACTTCTCATTCCTGCTCCGACTATAGAAATTTTAGCAATTTTTGAATCGGCGCTGACATTTACAGCATGAATCTTTTTAGCCACATTTTCCATGATGATCATCGTTTCATTTAGCTCCTCACGGGCCAGAGTAAAAGATAAATCCGTATGGCCCTCAGCGCTGACATTCTGAATGATCATGTCTACAGAAAGACCGGCTGCCGCAATGGGTTCGAAAATATTTGCTGCTATGCCAGGCTGATCGGGGACTTCCTTCAAGGTAATTTTAGCCTGATTTTTATCGTACATAATTCCTGAAACCACCGGCTGTTCCATATTTAAATCCTCCTCACAGATCAACGTTCCTTTACCTCCTTCATTATAGGAGGACTTCACAACTAATGGCATTTGGAACTTATGGGCAAATTCAACGCACCGTATTTGTAGAACTTTAGCGCCCAGGCTAGCCATCTCCAGCATTTCATCATACGATATCACATCTAGTTTTCTTGCTTTTTGCACAATTCTTGGATCTGCAGTATAAACACCGTCAACATCTGTATATATTTCGCATTGAGAGGCTCCAAGTGCTACAGCAAGAGCGACAGCAGAGGTATCTGAACCTCCTCGTCCGAGAGTTGTCACATCGCCTTGTTCATTAATGCCCTGAAAACCAGCAACCACGATAACGTTATTATCTTTTAATGCTTGTCGAGCTCTTTTTGCATCGATTTGTTTTATCCGAGCACGGGTATGCACATTGTCCGTTTGTAATCCAATTTGTCTTCCTGTCATAGAGATAGCAGAAACACCTTGAGATTGAAGAGCCATGGTCAACAGCGCACTTGAAATTCTTTCACCTGATGAGAGTAAAAGATCCATTTCTCTCTTTTCCGGATTTTGATAAATTTGGCCAGCCATTTTTACCAGCTTATCAGTTTCTCCAGCCATCGCTGAAACAACGACAACTACCTGGGTTCCTGTTTTTCGAATGCGAGCAATTCTTTTGGCAACGTGCTTTATGCGATCTATGCTACCGACAGATGTACCACCGTATTTTTGTACTATTAGAGGCATATTCATAATTCATTATTTAGAAATGATTCAATCAGATCAGGCGCAGAACTAAATTTTTTACCAACTTCTAAAATCTTTTCGTCATATTTATTCAAATTAGAATTTTTTTCTACAGACTTAGAAGAGTAAACCAGATAAGGTGCTGGGGCACGGTCGTATTTCATTAGAACTACAGAAGAAACATGATTGACAACAATCAGCAACTTTATCTCTTCATACGTTTCAAGAGCTTGGGCAATGGGTTTAACCACCTCTGAATCAAAATCTTCAATAGCAAGTATTTTGTCATCAATATTGCCTTTAAGAGAAACTTCTTCCCCTGCAGAAATATGAAGAAAGACGACATCTTTCTTTTCCAATTCTTCCAAAGTAATTTTTACCTTGTTGGAATAGTCGGTATTAAAAAAACCAGTTGCTCCTTCTATGTCTAAAACATCTATTCCAGTAAGTTTGGCAATTCCTTTAATCATGGATGATGCTGTTATTACTGCTGCAGATTTTCCAAATCGATCCTGAAATGTTGGTAATGATGGAGGCTCGCCATTGCCCCAAAGCCAGATGCTATTAACCGGATCTTTTTTTTCTTGGGTACGTTTTTGATTGTAAGGCAGATTGTGCAAAATTATTTGTGCTTGGTTCATTACAAAAATAAGATCGCGCACTTCTTTTCCTTCTGGCATAAACTTCCGGATTCCTTCGCCGATCAATTCATTTGGCGGGATCAATCTTTCATGTATCGTGGGATTTTTAATTACTGCGAGATTATGATATCCCTTTCCATGGTAGAACTTGACAGTTGAATCCATCACTTGTTCGTTTAATGCATTTATCAAAAGTTCCGAGTCTTCTGAAGATAAATTCCCTCCGGTATAGTCCTTCATTATCATATCGTCATGGGTGGCTTGAAGGGTTATCAGGTCGCAACATAAAGTAATTTCATCATCTCCAGGTTTTATTCCGAGTCCGACTGCATCCAAAGCAGCATGCCCGGCTTTATATTTTTCTGGATCGTAGCCGAAAAGACCTAATCCGGAAACTTCGTTGCCAGGGTGAAGATTGTCTGGAATGGTTTGCACTGGCCCATATTTTCCCTTTTGTACTAGCGCGTCTAAATTTGGGGTCTCTGCAAGTTGCAAAGGTGTTTTATTATCTTTTTCTGCAATGGGTCTGTCTGTCAAGCCCGCTGCAATCACTACTAAATATTTCATTTCATTCGGGAGTTTATTGATCCGATAAGCTGAGGATGAG
>CAZMBO010000038.1:0-10834 GCA_964564655.1 uncultured Nitrospina sp.
TTTTCATGTCACCGAAACCCCATTAGGCTTGCGACCTATACGGAAAGGTGATTCAGTAATAGTATTACTAACAGATTTGGATATTTATTAAATGATCTACTTGGTATTCCCGACATCCTGGCATCCCTCGCAGCCCTACCTGAGTCTGCCTAGTTTAAAAGCGTTCTTGAACCAGAACGGTGTGCACGATGTAGTTCAAAGAGACTTGGCGATCGAATTACTCAACGATCTTTGCACCTGGGAAAAGACCAAACCCCTTTACGAAAGAATCATTCGAGAATTGAACGAATTGAGTTCGCAACCTCGGTTGACACAAGTGGAAGTAGAAAAAGTCGCCAAACTGAGGGAGGCGGAAGAAATCATTATGGCATTGAAAGACCAGATCGATGCCGCGGTAAATTCACAACGCAGTCCGGAGTTTTATGAAATAGATCAGTATATGGAAAACCTGAAGGTGATGGACGTGTGGCTTGATAACATCCTGGCTCCTTATTATCCGTCACAGTTGACAGTTATTGGCAGTCAAATGCGTTTTTCGCCTTACTCTTCCAAAGAAGTGATAGATTCTTTCAGCCACCCTGAAGAAAACTTTTTCTACGATCTTTATGAGAAATGGTACCTCGATGACATCTTGAAAGAAGATATCGATATTTTCGGAATTTCCATCACATCGGTGGAACAGATCATATCAGGTTTGACTCTGGCCTATCTGGTTAAGAAGAACCGCCCTGAAATTCATATTACTATCGGTGGCAGTGTGTTTACTAAGCTTGTTGACCGATTGGAAAAAGACGCATCTCCCTTATTTGATTTTGTCGACAGCTTTATTGTGCATGAGGGTGAAACCCCACTGCTCCGTTTGGTAGAACATCTGAGGGGAGACGGGGACTTGAGCAAAGTACCTAACTTGATTTATAGGGAAGAGGGTATAGTTAAAGTGAATCGGCCCTTTGCGAAAGAAGAACTCAATGCCCTCCCAACGCCCGATTTTGACGGATTACCCTTAGATCTCTACCTTTCCCCAACCCGAGTATTGCCTGTAATGGGTTCACGGGGTTGCTATTGGGAGAAATGCGCATTTTGTTCAATTCCCTTCGATCATATGAATTTTCATGTGCGTTATGCGGAAAACGTGGTCAATGACTTTAAGGTTCTTCAAGAAAAATATAATTGTGACCATTTCTTTTTTACCGATGAAGCACTGCCCATAAATTTTTTAAAGACCTTTGCAGCAAAAATTGTAGAACAAAAAATTGATGTTCAATGGACCGGAGAACTTAAGTTTGAAAAGAGCCTTTTGAGAGACGACCGCATTGAGTTGCTTTATAAGTCCGGCTGTAGAAAATTGATTTTTGGATTAGAGTCTTATAACCAACGTGTTCTTGATGCCATGAAAAAAGGTGTTGAGTTAAGTTGGGTTGATGATACTGCTGAAGCGTGTATAAAACTTGGAATTGCTATGCATTTCTACCTAATTTGCGGATTCCCTACAGAAACTGAAGCTGAAGTGATGGACTCGATAAACTTTGTGCTCAATAATCAACGCTTGTTAGATTCTCCCGGTTTTTCTGCCATACTCTCCCAATTTGATTTAGAACGTGGCGCGCCTATTGAGAAAAATCCATCAGAGTGGGGTATCACGAAATTGTATACACCACCGGATCACGACCTGAGTTTGGGCTACACTTATGAAACAACTATCGGAATGTCTTCAGAGGAAGCGAATGTGCTATATCAGCAATTGATAGAAAAACTTGGGCGCGAGGTCATGACTTTTCCGCACAACTATTCTTTGTCTGATGGATTACTGTACCTTTCTCATCACCAAAAACATTCCCTCACCGAAAGGCTAGGTACGCCAGCTTAGTGCTGTAGTCTATACCCGGAAAACATGAAATTCGTAAAAGTAATGAAGGAAGAAGAGCTTCCCATTGGAAAGTCTGCGATTATTGCTGCAGGAGACAAACAAATTGCCTTGTTTAATTATAAGGGTAAATATTATGCAATTACTAATACCTGTCCACACCGCGGATCCCCGTTAGGTGAGGGCAGAATAGAAGAGGGGATAGTTATTTGTCCCAACCATGAATGGCGATTTCGGTTGAGGGATGGAGCCAATATGCAAAACCCAGAACTATTTATTCCTACGTATCCTGTTAAAACAAAAAATGAGAATATATATATAGGCCTGGAAGAGGGTGATGAAAAAATTATATTTGGAAAAAAGGCATTAAATTTGCCATCTAGCATCAAGTTCAGCATACCTACCATACAGAAGCCTCGCAATCCTGACGAAGAACTCGACTAAATTTTCCAGTTGAAAAATAAAATTCTGGTTTAACTCAGAATGATTGCCTAGGGCGTAGTCATCCCGTAGGATTATCGTCTTCTATTTCGACCCATTTAGGGTCACCGTGGGCTTTGTAGTTTTCCGTTCCACAAAATGTTCCCTCATGGTAAATATTTACCTTAAATTTTCCGCCACCATATTTTTCAGTAATGTAAGGGACGGGGTCTTCAATTTCGATTAATTCGGGTGTCTGATATTTCCCAATCAATTTGAACTCCATTCCCATTCCTGAAGGAAGTAGCACATAAAATTTCAAATTGGTTGAGGCAAGAATTTTTTTAAAATCTTCTTCGCAATCATCGCGTGTAAAATTTGGGCCTACATCCTGGCGCGCTCTCCGCTTAAGATAGTCTTCCATCAAGTTGTAGAACCACCAGTTTTTCTGCTTTCGATCATCATGAAGAAAGGGGTATTCAACAAACCCATGTTTGTTGATGAACGGTTTTTTAGCCATCAATAGACTCCAGCGATTATCTAAACTAAAATGATTATATTCATTTATATGTTTGTGGACAAGCGGTAGGTTTTTTTATTGGTAAAAAAATGCTCGGTTGGTACGAAAGAAATTATTGGAGGACAGGTTTTAAATCTCGTTTGTATGACAGATTAACACCAGAGTCTTACTTTGAATCCATGCGTCAGACTGTAGGGTTGATGTCAGGGAAGCGTGATCTTAAAATCTGGGACGCAGGTTGTGGTTCAGGGCAGTTGTTAGTGTTTTTGAAAGATGAATTTAAGAGAGGATGTGTTTATTACGGAACAGACCTTTTATCTGCCGGGCTTGAAACGTTAAAACTGCGTGCATATAAATTAGGTGTATTAGATCGGGTAATCTGTTTTCAGAATGACCTTTCTGAAAGCCCACCCTTAAAAGAAAATTCCATTGATATCGTAATTGCCCATTTCTCTATTTATACCATTCCCGACAATGACAAAAGACAAGAAGCTTTAAAAAATATTTATCATGTTTTAAGGCCTGGTGGATTGTTTATTGCCAGTTGTCCCTCAAAAAATTATGATGCCGATCAGATCATCAAAGAAAGTTATTGTTTGATTCGAGCTAAAAAAGGTTTTTGGAATGCCCTATTAAAACGCTTATTTATTTATCCTTTAACTAAAAGGTTGGGTTTGAATTTCATTCAATACCAATTAGAATCGGGGAAATGGATGGCGTATACGCTTGAAGATTTGGCAGAAGAGCTACGGCAAGTGGATTTTGAAGTTGGGGCTTCAAAAACTATATATGCAGGTGGAGCCTATTTAATGTGTGGGCATAAAATAAGGTGATCAGGAAATTAGGCCGGAATGCCAATATTTTTATCACATCGATAAAAGGCTTTCTTTAAATAACGTATATTCCTTGTTTTTGAAAAAGATGTATGACAGAAAGGAGTTCTGTCGCTAATGTAAGCTTTAAATTCTCTCCACTCAACAATAGCTATCATTTTACTTAATTATAAACCGGCATCTTTTTTTATGGCTTTGGCTTTGTCTGTTTTCTCCCAGGTAAAAGAAGGCTCTTTCCTACCAAAATGTCCATAAGCGGCAGATGGTAGATAACGAGGTTTTAATAGATCCAAGGTTTTTACTATACCCGCTGGTTTGAGGTCGAAATGGGATCGCACCAAATTCTCCATAATTCCCGGGTCGATGTTATGAGTGCCAAATGTTTCGATACACACTGATACGGGATCAGCTACACCAATAGCGTAAGCTAACTGGACTTCGCAGCGTCCAGCCACATTGGCAGCCACAAGATTTTTTGCAATGTAGCGGGCCATATATGCGGCAGAACGATCAACTTTGGAAGGATCTTTCCCTGAGAATGCTCCCCCTCCATGGCGTGAAAATCCACCATAAGTATCGACAATAATTTTTCTGCCTGTTAATCCGCAATCCCCATGAGGGCCACCAACAACAAAACGACCTGTCGGATTCACATGGATTTTCATTTTTTTGTGTTGTAAGTTTTTTGGAATGACTTTATTGATGACCATTTCGGTGACATCTGCTTTTATTTGTTTGGTGGTTACACTAGGTTCGTGTTGAGTTGAAATAACAACCGTTTCGATACATACGGGCTTATTATTTTCGTAGCGCACGGATACCTGTGATTTGCTATCGGGGCGAAGGTAGGGAAGGGTGCCTTTTTTTCTTACATCAGCGAGTTTTTTTACCAGTTTATGGGAATACATAATAGGCATTGGCATGAGTTCTGGTGTTTCCTTGCTGGCATAGCCGAACATCATCCCCTGGTCGCCAGCACCTTGTTCATGTTTGTCGTCATTAACTCCCCGAGCTATATCTTTGGATTGTTCATCAAGCGCTATTTGAACACCGCATGTTTCAAAGTCAAAACCCATATCGGATTGGGTGTAGCCAATATTTTTTATTGTATTACGAATTATTTTAGGCATTTCCACATAACAATCCGTAGAAATCTCTCCAGCGATTACTACAAAACCAGTTGTGATCATTGTTTCGCAGGCTACACGGGCAGTCCGATCCTTAGCTAATATTGCATCCAGAATAGAATCTGAAATTTGATCTGCCATTTTATCGGGATGACCTTCCGATACAGATTCTGATGTGAATAAAAAATTTCCAGGGTTCATGAAGCATTCCTTCTTTTAATTTGTTTTAGAATTAAACCAGAGTTATTTGCTAAATTGTTGGGGCTATTGAGTCAGGCAGGTTTTAATTTTTCCTGGAAACTTAGGTCTCGATCAAAGTCCTCTGGAAATCGAGTTCGCATTTCATTAGCAATAAATCGAGATATCTCCTCCACTGAGCTCAAATTTAACACATGATCGACCATTTGGCGAGCCTCTTCCAAGCGAATCAATCGTATTAATTTTTTAACTTTTGGGATTGAATGTGGTTCCATACTAAGGTTATCCAGATCTCCTAAACCAAGTAAAAGCATTGTCGCCATGGGATCTCCGCCCAGTTCACCGCATATTGAAACCTTTTTATCTGCTTTTTGTGCTGCCACAAAAATTTGTTTTAAAGATCTTAATACAGATGGGTGAAAAGGCTGGTAAAGATGGGCTATATTTTCGTTAACCCGATCAATAGCAAGAAGATATTGGATAAGATCATTCGTTCCAATGCTGATAAAGTCCACCTTTTCTAGGATATGGTCTATGCAAATGGCGGCCGCTGGGGTTTCAATCATTGCCCCAATTTTAATGTTTTCATCGAAATGAATTTTTTTCTGTTTCAATATATCTTTTGCTTCTTGTAATAATTCATTTGCTTGAATTATTTCTGTAACATCCGATATCATAGGATAAAGAACTTTAATATTTCCATATAAGCTAGCTCTTAAAATTGCTTTAAGCTGGATCAAAAATAACTCGGGTTTTGCCAAGGATAAGCGAATGCCTCTTAGCCCCAACGCAGGATTGTTTTCATCATTTGTTTGGATGCCAGGAAGCTGTTTATCCATTCCAATATCCAGAGTGCGAATGACCACCGGTTTGTCATTCATTTCCTGAGCAACCTCTTTAAAGTTTTCGTATAATTCTCTTTCTCCAGGCGAATTGTGTGCAGACATGTAAAGATACTCGGTTCGATAAAGTCCGATCCCCTCAGAACCAAACTTATACAAAGATCTAATTCCCTGATTGGATTCAATATTTGCTAATAGATGAATCTGGTGCCCATCTAGGGTCTCTGCAGGCTGATGGATGTTTGCCAGAAGCCGTTCTTCGTATCTGCGGTAGTTTTCCTGTTTTTTAAGAAAGTATTGCGTATTTTCCTCGGTGGGATGTAGGATTACTTCCCCATCAATTCCATCAATGATAATGTTTTCACCTGTATTAATTTGTGCAGTAAGTTTTTTTATCCCTGTAACAGCAGGAATTCCTAATGCTGCCGCAAATATCCCAACATGGGATGTTTTTCCACCCGTCTCTGTGGCTAGACCCTTTATGAAGTTTCTTGGCATGGTCAAGGTGTCGGAGGGACTTAATGAATGCGTGACAATAATTACAGGTTCTTGAATGTCAGATAATGTTTCCTGGGAATGACCAACTAAGTTCCTTAGGATTGCCTGAACGAGTAAATCAAGATCGTCTTTTTTTCCTTTTAAGTAATCATCATTGATATTTTCGAACATATTGAGGAAGTTTTGCAGAGTTTGATTCAGTGTCCATTCGGCATTAGTTCGTTGCTTTTTGATATTTTCGATGGTGTCGTTTACTAGAATGTCGTCATCAAGGAGCAGGGTATAGGTATCGAGAATAACGGCATATTTATCGGCAATTTTTTCTGCGCGATTTTTAATGTCTGTCAGTTGTAATTTTGTTTTTTCAATTGCATCGCGAAAACGTTCGATTTCCTTTTCTACTTCATGTTTTTTAAGTTTTTGCTTGAGTATGCAGAATTTTGATCGATCGAGCAAATAAGCTTTTCCTATTGCTACCCCTTTAGATACAGCGATGCCTTTCATAATATTTATCTTAAATGAATTTGGAATCTTCTTCCAAAAGGATGGAATAAATAGCATCGGAGTTTTCAGATTTGAGAACCCCTTCGCGTAACCCTTGATTTTTGAATAGACGTGAAATTCTTGCAAGTACCTTCAAATGCTGACCTGTGGAGTGTGCAGGGGCGATGACCATGCACACAAAATGGACTGGCTTTTGATCTAATGATTCAAAGTCGACCCCATTTAATGATCTTGCAAATACTGCGATAATTTGTGTTAACTCATCTGATTTTCCATGTGGGATCGCAATGTTTTCACCTATGCCGGTACTACCTAACTTTTCGCGCTCTATTAGAGTTTCAAATAAAGCCTGATCGTTTTTAATTATATTATTCTTTTTTAAGCATTGGGCCATTTCTTTAATGACCTCGGTCTTGTTTTTTCCAACCAAGTCGGCAATTACCGATTCTTTTTTTAGTATTTCATCAATTTTCATATTTTATTTTTTCGGATGTACTGATTAATTCTTATATTGTTTTTTGAGGATAGAACTTTGTTTGATTCCTATGTCTTTTGCTTTTTCTTTGTGTTTCCGAAGTTGCTTTTCCATTTTTTCTAAAGCCTTATCCATAGATGCATAAAGATCATTGGTTTCTTCATGGCTATGGAGGGTAAAACCTTTTGCCTTTAATATTATTTCAGCGAAATGGCGGTGTTTTTCTACACAGAGTGCCACGTGGATATCTGCTGTTCCACCTAGATCAGAAATGGTTTTATTCATTTTATTGTTTAAGTGGTTGCGGATGCCATCGGTAATCTCAATTTTTCTTCCAGTCAAGGTCAATTTCATACGTTTCTCCTAAAACTGTTTTATATTAATTTACTTTAAACTTGAAACGAGTTTGAGCAAAATAAAAGCGGAATGGTTTTATAAAAACAACCTTTTTCTCTTACTGGCAGGCGGAATATTAAGCTGTTTTCTATATTTAGTAATGGTTCGTCTGGCGATCTTAGCATTTTTTCTCATCAATACTTGTACCATTTGATCATCAGTATAAGGACTGCTGGTATCCTCTTCAGCTACCACTTCTTTAATCATATTTTTTACTCTTATGGAAGAAAGACTACTACCCAAATAAGATTTTATACCACTATGAAAGAAGAATTTTAACTCGAAAATACCCTGTGGGGTATCTATGTATTTATTTGTTGTGATCCGACTTACCGTAGATTCATGCATCTCTATGTCCTTCGCAACATCTTTTAGAACCATGGGCTGTAAGTATGATAATCCATTATCAAGAAAACTTTTTTGCAGTTTAATTATACTCTTGCCCACTTTGTAAATGGTTTGCCGGCGTTGGTCAATACTTTTGATCAGCCATAATGCTGAGCGATATTTGTTTTCTAGGTATTCCTTCGTTTTTCCTTCTTTAGTAGTATTTAGTAAATTTTGGTAAAACGCATTGATCTTTATATCGGGTACTCCCTCATCGTTTAATGAAATATCATAACCTTCATCGGTCTTTATTACGATAAGGTCGGGGGCGACGTAGTCTATTGCCTCTGAATTGAATGCAATACCAGGTTTTGGGCAAAACTCTTTAATAATGCGGAGGGCATCAAGGACTTCTTCGAGGGTTATTTTTAGCTCACTTGCAACTTTTGGTAAAAATCTATCCTCTAGACGGTCCAGATAATTTTCAATTAACGTTTCAACCAAAGAATTTCTTTCTGGTAAGTCTTGTGCCTGAATTATTAGGCATTCACGGAGTGAACGGGCTGCCACACCCAGGGGCTCAAATTTCTGAATAATTTTTAAAACTCGTTCCACATTAGCTTCATCTGTTTGGCCGATTTTTGCTATTTCCGATAATTCGCAGCACAGATAGCCGTCTTTTTGAATGTTTCCAATAATGCAGGAACCGATGAACTTGTCCGATTCAGAATCGATAGTGAGGTTTAACTGCCAAAAAAGATGGTCGGTTAATGAAGTTTCTTTTTTATAAGTGGTTTCAATAGAAGGTTTTTCTGCAAGGCTCTCTATAGACATCCCTTGATCAATATTGTTTTGGAAATAGCTTTCCCAGTCAACTTCCTGTTCTTGAGAATCTTGCGAAGATTTAGGAAAAGAATCATATTCGTTGTCGCTTTCAGCTCTCTTTTTGTCGTCGAGGGAACCTAGCTCCTCATCATCGAGTATTTCTTCAAGAACAGGATTGTCTATGATTTCCTGTCTAACCAGTTGGGCTAGTTCAAGCCTTGCCAATGGTAATAGCTTGATTGCCTGCTGGAGCATGGGTGTCATGACCAGCTTTTGGCTCATCTTCAAGTTCAAATTCATTTTCATTTTTGTGGTTTTCTCCGGCTAAAATGAAAACTGGTCGCCAAGGTAAATTTGTTTTACCTTTTCGTCCTGAACAATCTGATGAGGTGAACCTGAAGAGATAATTTCACCTTCGTTAATGATATATGCCCGATCAGTGATGCTTAAAGTCTCACGAACATTATGGTCGGTTATTAATACTCCGATGCCTCTTTTTTTTAATTGGGAGACAATTGACTGAATATCTGAGACGGCTATAGGATCAATTCCTGCAAATGGCTCATCCAGCAATACAAATATTGGTGAAGTGGCGAGAGCCCGACTAATTTCTACCCTCCTCCTTTCACCACCAGAAAGAGAATAGGCCATGGAATCTTTAATGTGAAGAATGTTCAACTCCCGGAGTAATGAACGAGCCTTTTTTTTGCGATCAAATGTTGAAAGTTTTTGCGATTCGAGCACAGCTAATAAATTTTCTTCAACCGTAAGCTTTCTGAAGACCGAAGGCTCCTGTGGTAAATAGCTCACTCCCTTTATTGCTCGTTTATGCATAGGAAAGTTAGTGATATCTTCATCATTTAAAAACACCTGTCCATCATCAGGCCTTGTGAGTCCAACCACCATATAAAAGGTAGTTGTTTTGCCCGCTCCATTAGGACCCAGTAACCCTATAATTTCTCCTTGTTTAATTTCCAAAGTTACCCTGTTAACCACTTTCCGGGAGCGGTAGGATTTAACAAGGTTTCGGATTTTTAGACCAGCCACAATATATATTTTTTAAAGGTGAGGTTTGATATTATTTCTTTTTTTTAGGGCTTTTATTTTTTTTATCTTTTGGATATATTTTCATACGTACCCTGTTATTGGCGATAAACCGGTCCTTTTCGAGAAGAAAAATCAACTCCCTGCCTTCAATCATATTACTTTCTTCCCATGCAGTAGCCTTTGGGGTTCCGGTAAGGATGATTTTTTGTAATTTATCAAGATAAATACCTTTGTCACCTTTTGCTCTTTTTAGGCCGCGGGTTATGAAAACGTTCCCAATGGCTACTATCTCCTCGGTTTCCTTTTTATCTTCGGTGTTATAGATTTCCATAATGTCCGAAGTTATTTTCAGATCCCCCTTATTCGCCACAACATTTCCCGAAAAAATAATTTTTATACCACCATCCTCAGAGCGCATACGGTCAGAAGTAATTTCTACAGGGTCCTTATTTTTTTCTTCTTTGCTTAGCAGGATGGAGGGCATTAATAGACTGAATGTCAAGACAATCGTCAATATGTAAATCCACTTTAGGGCTTTGGTCATTTTTTTTCTTTGGGAAGGCTGGTATTAGAGGGCTTGGCTTTTTTTGTATTAAATCTTTCAGCTAAAGATTTAGCATCTCCTGTTAGCTTTACATGACCTACTAGATCAATAATTTTAGATGTGTTTTGGTAGGTGCCTGATTCTGCTGTAATCACGTAAGGATGGTTCTGGCCTTTTGGGATAATCATTTCAACACCTTTTAAGTTCGTTACATTTTCCTGGTTGTTGACTTGAGCCAATGCAGCTTTTAAAATCCATTCTTTATTTCCTTTGACCTCATGGGTTAGCTTAAAATCTTCAATTTCCAGGTCTACCCCTTTTCCCATTACTTTGGCCTTTATTTTTCCCATTTCCACCTTATTATTTTGAACTTTATAAAAATAAAACCCGGCCAGGCTAATCACACCCAGAGCG
>CAZMBO010000038.1:10934-14473 GCA_964564655.1 uncultured Nitrospina sp.
ATTATTTTGAACTTTATAAAAATAAAACCCGGCCAGGCTAATCACACCCAGAGCGATAATAAGCAAAAAAATTCTAACCGCATTAATCATTTAAATAGTTAATTATTAAAGAATTATGCAGATATGCAAATGGCATACCATAGGACTGATGATGCCATAGGGAGGGGTCAATGTAAAGGGAAAAGGGGGGGTGTCCTTGGGCTTAATAGGACTGGTGAAAATTTGAATTCCCGGGTGGTTTCATCCTTTAGAGATATATGGATTTCAAGACGTTCTTCAATTCCCAATTTAAACTCATCCGGTTTTTTATCGGATTTTAATTTTTCAGACCATTCGATGATAGTAATAGCCTGGCTATAAATAATTTCTTCTAACCCTAAATTAATTATTTCAGCTTCTGTTTCAAGACGGTAAAGATCAATATGAAAGATGGGCACTTTTCCTTGGTATTCATTGATCAGGGTGAAAGTCGGACTTCGTATATAAGCGTTATTTTCTAATCCTGCGCCAAGGCATATGCCTTGGGTGAGACAGGTTTTTCCTACACCTAAATCACCGAAAAGTAGAACCAGATCGCCTGGGATAAGTTTAGTTCCAAGGGCCTTCCCAAGCTGTAATGTTTCATTTGCGTTTTGAGTTATAGCAGGATTGATCATGGTAGAACCTGTTTCAAGGCATTTGGAAGGTTTCTTAGCAGATCGCCAGCAATAAGGCTAGTTTGAGTTTCATTTTCAGAAAATATATCACCTGAATAGCCATGGATATAAGCACCAGCTATTGAAGCATTTTTTGGTGAAATATTTTGTGCCGCCAAACCTGCAATTATACCGGTTAAAACATCCCCCGAACCCCCTGTTGCCATGCCAGGATTGCCTGTGGGATTGATATATACATTTCCATCCGGGGTTGCTATCAAACTAGGGGCTCCTTTAAGGAGCAAAATGAGAGATTTTTTTTGAGCAAATTCAGTAGCAGCACTAATTCTATTTTTTTGGATTTCTTGAGTGGATAATCCAGTCAACCTTGACATCTCTTTTGGGTGTGGAGTAAGAACCACAGATTTTAAATCATCCAGCCAATCCACATGTTTTTCCAATGCGTTAATCGCATCGGCATCCAAAATCAAAGGACATTTGATAAATGGCAAAATCTCACCTATTAATTTTACCGTTTCAGGTTCTGTGGTCAGCCCTGGGCCCATTGCCACAACTGATTTTCCTTCAAGCAATCTTAAAATAGGTTCTTTTGCTTTTATAGACAGAGTGCCTGATTGTGTTTCTGGTAAGGGTACGGTCATCACTTCCATAGGGTGAAGCTCGAAGGCTTTTTGACAGGTTTCGGGTAAAGCCAGTGTGCATAATCCACAACCGGCTCTCAATGCTGCAAGTGCAGTTAACCCAGCAGCCCCCGCCTTACCAGTAGACCCGGCCAGCACCAAAACATGGCCGAAATTACCCTTATGTGTATCTTTTCGGCGAGATTGAAAAATACTCTTTATATCTTTTTCTTCTAAAAGGTGGACTTGGATATCTTGTTCTATGTAATTGGGTATTCCTATATCTAGTAACTCCACTTTTTTCATTGCGCTTGCAGCAGGGTGCAATAGATGGCTTTTTTTCATTGAAGCCAGAGCAAAAGTTAAGTCGGAAAAAACATGCGGGCCGATTAACATTCCAGAATCTGCGTCTATTCCCGAATTAATGTCAATGGATACGGTAAATTTTTCATGCTGGTTAATTTTGTTGATAACGGTTTCCATAAAACACGCTGCGGGTTTGGATAATCCTGTCCCAAAAAGGGCATCTACAATAATATCTGAATGACTCAACTTGTGATCAAACTTATTAATATTTTTAGTATTCAATTCCTGTATGGGAATTCCCAGATTCTTTGCCGATAGGGCATTTGTTTTTGCATCTCCCTTTAGCTCAGTTATTAATCCCGCCAACAGAACCGTGACGTTTGCCCCTAATTCAGCGAGGTGTCGAGCCATTACAAAACCGTCCCCTCCATTATTTCCTTTGCCACAGAAAATTATAATTTTTTTTGAAGACAGGCCAGGAATAATTTCAGCCAATCGTCTAACGATAGTTGTGCCCGCGTTTTCCATTAGGACAATTCCAGGTATTCCCATTTCATCAATCGCCCATCGATCGATAGCCCGCATTTGTTTAGCTGTTACTACATTCAGCAAAAAAATTCTCCTTGTTAGAATAGATTTGGGAAAATTTATGATACAAAATTTTCATGATACAAGTTAAACGAAAATAGAATAAGGAAAGTCTTGAGAATCTTTAAGAGCCATTTCTTCGCGGGTAGGTATAAGGCCGTTGATAACCCCAAAAAGGCAAGGGCAATTATACCCTAAAGCATGTTTCTGCTTTGGGGACAGGGAATTGAAGTGGTCTTCTTTTACTTTAAAACTGCAATCAAAAAAATAATTACTGAGAAAATTTCCAAAATAAATGGGCAGGGCTTCCAGTTCGGGCAGGCTGTTGATTCTTTCTTTATCACTATCATGGTTGTAATTGAAGGTGAATCGAACTAGCACGTCATAAAGAAAAGAAAAGTGATAGGAATTCATATGGTGCCATAGTAAAGAATTTTCCAGGCCCACTTCTAATATCTCGCAAATTTGTTTTGCATGCATTAGTGAGTTAGTTTTTCCCGAATATGGATAAAATTGTAACAAGTCTTCTCGCCAAAACTGTCTTGGTTGGCGTTCGATAAAAGACATCACTTTTTCTTCTTCTTTCAAGGCAACTTTAATTAAATGCCGCGGGTCGAACCGCTGGTTGTAATCAACATTTGGCGTTAAAACAAGGCTCGCATTGCTTGAATTGTATGGTTCATAAATATTATTCTTGAAAACCAACATGTTCGCTCTTTTGTAAGATGAGTCAAAAGTGATTTGTTTAAAAAGCAGGTAAAAACAGTTACAATATATGCTTATAAGATTAATCAGGAAGGTATTTGTTGAAACAATCCCTTCATAGCATCAATGTTAAATCCATTTCTGGAGAAGAGCAAGCCCTCTCACGATTTAAGGGTCAAGTTCTCCTTATTGTAAATGTTGCTTCCCGATGTGGTTTTACTCCCCAATATTCAGCCTTGCAAAAACTTTACGAAAAATATAGGGATCAGGGCTTTCGTATTTTAGCTTTTCCTAGTAATGATTTTGGTCGACAAGAACCAGCTGAAGATAAAGAAATTGAGAAATTTTGTGTAAATAATTTTGGTATTTCTTTTAATTTATTTAGTAAGGTCAGGGTGCTTGGTCCGAAACAATCTCCCCTCTATCGATATCTTCAAGAAAGCGATTTGGTTGCAGTTGGAAAAGCAGGAATAAAAACTATGATAATGCAATTTCTGACAGGAATACTTCTAAAAATACGGGGCGATGTTGTCCCGAAATCCAATGATGTTAGATGGAATTTCCATAAATTCTTGATCGACAAAGAAGGTTTTCCTGTGGCGAGATATTCAAGTGAAATCGAACCCGATTCCCCCTTGTTAGTAAAAAGGCTAGAAGCAGAGCT
>CAZMBO010000039.1:0-10768 GCA_964564655.1 uncultured Nitrospina sp.
AATGGTTTTACTAAAAGCTATGCTTATACTTTTCTTTTTAACTTCATGCGCTCCACATGGAACTACAATTCCAAAACCTTTTATAGGCTCTGCCGAAATTTTTCAAGTAGATGATGCAGGCACGGTAAAAGTAAAAGGATATAACATGAAAAACCAGCCCATACATTGGACTTTTGTTCACTGTGATTACTGGACTGGTTGTTATATGCGCTGCCAAGGGCCTAGAAAAATATGTAAGAGTATTGCGAAAAAATCGGATCTAAGGATTACCCATATCCTGACCAATTACTAACTTCAAAATTAGGCTGAATATTTCAAATACTTGTTTTGACATTCACATTAAATTAAGCCATTCTTACGAGTGCGTTACCCGATGGGTTTAACAGGGAAACACATGGGGTTTTTATTGATGCCCTGAGAAGGAGGTGATCCCATGCTATCTGAAAGTATTAGGGGAGCTTCCGGAGTAATTTGTTAACGCCAAGTTAACGGGAGCTCCTGTGCTTCTATAGCGCCCCACTATAAAGTGGGGCGTTTTTTTAAAGCCTTTCCGGCCTTACTTTGGATTAAAAATAGTATTTTAATTTTGATCCACCCCTAAACCTTTTCTACTTTTTACAAAAAAATGACAGAACTTCAAGACTTCATCTCCAAAGATAATATTTATATTTTCCAAACTTTTTTTGTAATTTTCTTAGCTTTAATTGCGGATTTAATACAAAAATATACTTTTAAAAGATTAGCAAAAAAAGCAGAAGAAACTAAAAATAAGTGGGACGATGCCATCCTTTTCTCCATACCCCGTCCACTAAGTGTAATTATTTGGGTTTCCAGCATAGCTTTTTCTGCGGAAATTTTTCAAAAAGAAACAGGGGCTGTGATTTTCGAAGCCTTTCAACCTTTAAGAAGCGCGATTGTTATCGCTTCTCTAGCCTGGTTTCTAATTCTTTCTATTAAAAGAACCGAAAAAAATTACCTCACCAGTGGTGAGGATTATGACCCTACAACCATGGATGCAATTTCCAAGTTAGCAAGAATATCCGCAGGGATTACAGCGTCTTTAATGATTTTGCAAACTTTAGGGTTAAGCATTTCGGGAGTTTTGGCTTTTGGAGGTGTGGGGGGTATAGCAATAGGTTTTGCTGCAAAAGACTTACTATCAAATTTTTTTGGCGGATTGTTCGTTTATCTAGATCGGCCTTTTGCTGTAGGAGACTGGGTGCGATCTCCAGACCGGGAGATAGAAGGAACTGTAGAAAATATTGGATGGAGAGTTACACGAATTCGAACCTTCGATAAGCGTCCCCTCTACATACCCAATTCTATATTCTCACAAATTGCCGTTGAGAACCCATCTCGAATGTCAAATCGAAGAATAAAAGAAACTATCGGAATTCGTTATGATGATGCTTCAAAAATCGAGATCATCATAAACCAAGTTAAAGAAATGCTGAAAGATCATCCAGAAATTGATACTGCAAAAACTCTTATTGTGAATTTTAACTGTTTTGCGCCTTCGTCCCTTGACTTTTTTATTTATACCTTCACTAAAACAACAGATTGGATAAAGTTTCATGAAGTCAAACAAAATGTCCTATTAAAAATAATAAAAATTATTGAAGAAAACGATGCGGAAATAGCTTTCCCAACATCTACTCTTCATCTTTCCAGTCAGGAACTTTCAAAGAAAGCAGAAAAAGGCAGTAAATAAATTTTATCCATAAATTATGAAACAAATTATTATACGTATTACACCCATCCTAGTTATTATCTTTCTCATTTTAATATTTGGCTGTGCCAAGCTGGGACCAACAACTTTAAAGAGCGAGCGTAGTAATTACAATCTAGCGGTACAAAGAACCAACGATGAACAATTATTACTTAATCTAGCGCGTTTAAAATATCGAGACACACCTTTTTTCATGGAGGTTAGTAGCGTTGCTACTCAGTTCACTCTATCGACTTCAGCGAACGCCAGCACAACTCTGGAGGATGGAGTAAAAGGACTTTTTGGTATGGGGGGTTCTGTTGGCATGGTAGAAAGACCCACCGTCACCTATTCTCCCTTGCAGGGCGACAAATTTATTCAGCGTGTCCTTTCCCCTCTGCCTTTACAAACTATCACGCTTTTATATCATTCCGGCTGGAGCATCGAAAGAATCTTTCAACTTTGTTTTCAACGGATGAACAATATAAAAAATGCTCCTGGCGCATCGGGACCGACACCCAAAAGGGCACCTCAATTCAAAAAATTTCTAGCGGCTATAAAACATTTAGGAGAACTTCAATCGCAGGACGTACTAAACCTTTCCTACAATAATGAAAATGAATCCCCTCAAATCATTTTACATATTGCCGATGAAGGTAAAAATTTAGAAGCCGCACAGAAATTTGCCAGGGCTCTTAATATAGAACCAGGACGGAAGAAGTATGTCATTACATTTTCCCCGAAACAAAATGAATCCGAACAGATTAGGGTGGTCACTCGATCACTATTAGGAGTTTTGTTCTATCTTTCTCAGGGAGTAGAAGCGCCCGAGCAAGATGTCAAGGAAGGGAAAGTTACACGAACACTTAAGAAATCTGGAGAAGTATTTGACTGGAAAGAAGTGACTGGAGAATTACTGAGAGTCAGATCCAAATCTAACCGGCCTGACAATGCAACTTTAAGGGTTTTTTATAGAGGAACATGGTTTTTTATTCAAGATTCGGATCTTAAATCAAAATCAACCTTTTCACTACTATCCCAAATTTTTTCGTTACAAGCTGGAAAAATCAAAGACACCACCCCTCTTTTAACACTACCGGTTGGGCAATAAAACAGGGCTAAAAATCAGTTCTCTTTTTGAGATCATTTCTTTTTCCTACCAAACTATCAATAAAAAGCTTTCCATCTAGATGGTCTATTTCGTGTTGGACGGCACGTGCCTCATACCCCTCCATTTGATACACCACATCAGAACCAAATCTGTCTTGAGCTTTAACCTCTATATATTGTGAACGGCTTACCCTACCTGTGTATTCTGGAACGGACAAACAACCCTCTCTCCCAATACTATTTCCTTCGTTGAAGGTAATTGTTGGATTTATAAGAACCAAATGACCATGGTTCTTATGTTTCGGCCGGGAAGATACATCGACTATAATAATTCGCACAAATAAACCCACCTGAGGGGCAGCGATTCCTACACACCCCGGCAAAGAACTTAGAGTTTCTTCTAAATCAGAAATAAAACTTGCGATTTTATTATCCACACCTTTTACAGGTTGAGAAATTTGCCGCAATCTTTCATCTGGATAGACCAGAATTTTAAGTTGAGCCATCGACTTAACCCAACATGGTATCAATGGAAACCAAATGCATCACAATCCCTTTTTCATTTATTAATGGTTGCAGGGATTTCTCTAAACTGGATAGACTACAATCTGCTATCCCTTCAATGTGCATAATATAAATTGGTTTTTCTGGGCTACCTCCGACATCTGATTCGAGGTTTAAAATATTAAATTTTAATTTTGCCAACGAACTTGCTACCATCGAAACGATGCCAGGTTGATCAGCACCATGAACACTCAACCTGAAGTTAGGTTCAACATGATGGTGTAAATCACCTATAATTTTATCAATATGAAAAAATAAGGCTAATTTTTCCCCTAAAGGTTGCAGTAAATTTTCGACATCATCCTTCTCAGCATCAATTTGCAACATAAGCATTACGGTAAAGTTTCCCCCCAATCTGGCCATCGACGCTTCACCCAAGTTTCCTCCAGCTTTAAACAAAACTTGACTGACTTCTGCAACTATCCCAGGACGATCCTTTCCAACCATGGTTAACATATACCAGTTTCCCATTAGATTCCTCTATACATCATGGTTATTTAACTCTCTCTGGAATAACTCAAGAGCTTCTTTTACTCGTCCAACAACAAATCTTTTTTCAGTCGGAGCAAGTTGGCCTCCATCGACGGAGATCACAATATTTTTTTCATGAAGGCTTTCCCTTTGCACAAATGCGGAAACCTTCTCCCCCATAACAAAACCCGTTCCACGAAGTAACTCTTCCTGAATTGCTTTAAGATTATTTCTAATAGCTATTCCATTTTTGTTAAATAATCGTTCCATGATAAATTTCTGTTAATAAATATTTCTTTGTATTTAACCTATAGATTAATAATCACATAACCTAAAAATAATATCAACGGAACCTATGACGTGTATTCAAACTTTTTCCTTTGACACATTTATTCCCTCCAAATTACTATTTTTTTGTCTTTAGTTAAAAAAACAGCTTAATAGTAAGAGAGAGTATTGAGAGTTAAGCTTTTATTCTAGTGGAGGTTGGTGAGGGCGATGATGGGATCTGGAAAGATGCCTAACTCAACGGTTCCAATTATTCCTACAATGACTACGAATAAAGTCATAGGAGTTAGGGAGATCTGAAACTCGCTATTGGGCTCTTTCATATACATAAAAACCACAACCTTTAAGTAGTAGTAAAAGGAAATAGCACTATTAAGAACTGCAATGACAACAAGTGTCACAAAGCCTTCTTCAATTGCTGCGCTAAAAATATAAAACTTGGCAACGAATCCTGCAAACGGTGGCAGACCTCCTAAGGAGAGTAGAAAAACTGTCATACTTAAAGCCAGTATTGGATGCTTATAGGCCAGACCTGAATAGTTTTCAATCTCCAGATTTTCCTTCTCTTTTTTACCCAATAGAATGACAATTCCGAATGCTCCGAACGTGGTGAAGGCATAGGCCAGCATATAAAACAGAAGCCCAGAACCAGCCAGCGAGCTTTTGGCTATAACCGCTATCAGCAGGTAGCCCGCATGCGAGATACTGGAAAAAGCCAACATCCTTTTTATATTGGTTTGCATGATGGCGCCGAGGTTACCTACAAACATACTGAGGACAGCGACAATGCACAATAATATTTCCCACGATGGGGCCATATCCGGGATAGCTTCGGTAAAGACGCGGAAGAAAGCTGCGAATGCTGCAGCCTTTGGGCCGACAGCCATAAATGCTGTGACAGGCGTTGGTGAGCCATGGTAAACGTCGGGAGCCCACATATGAAAAGGAACAGCAGCAACTTTAAATCCGAACCCAATCACCAATAAAACAATGCCCATTAAAAGTAGAGGATTAGATTGTGCGCCTTCTGTTTTAATAAACCCAGCAATTTTAAAAAGGTTTGTACTTCCAGTTGAACCGTAAATCAATGCCATCCCATACAACAAGAATCCTGTTGCAAAAGCTCCCAGAAGAAAATATTTAAGAGCTGCTTCGTTGGAAACGGGGTCGTCTCTCCTGAAACCAGCGAGAACATAAAGGCATATTGAAACGATTTCGATTCCAAGAAAAATCATGATCATATCGGTGGAAGAAGCCAAAATAATCATTCCTACGGTGCAAAGTAGAATAAGAGCATAATACTCCCCAGCCTTTATTCCCCTAAGCTCGTTATACTCAACAGAAAGTAAAATAGCCAATGCAGAGCTGAGAGTAAAAATACAAATGAAAAATATGGACAGGTGGTCGACTATATAACTGTCAGTAAAGGCAAAAGCAGGAAGAGGATGCTTTGCAAACGCGCTTATTGCGGTCATTAATAAACCCACGAGGCTTATAAACATCAGCAAAGTCTTATTTTTTCCTGTCCATAGATCCAATACTAGAACACCCATAGCAAAAACACTCAATACAAGAACTGGTGCCAGGGCTATTAGGTCAATGGATTCGGGTGCGTGTATTGGTTCCACTATTAAATATTCCTCAATCAATTATTGCTGGTTTTTTGCAACTTTTGACTCAGCTTAGCTAGTTCTGTTTTAGTCATGAGTGATGCATTGTGTCCTCCACCTTCTTGATGGTCTTTCGTAGGACGGAAATTATCTGGAGAAACTCTGCTAACTAGATGGTTAACAGATGCATCGAATGTTTTCATAAAGGGCTTGGGATACAAACCGATCCAGAAAATTAAAACCAATAAAGGGACAACAGTAATTAGTTCTCGCACATTAAGGTCTTTTAATTTCATATTTTTCGGGTTACTTAATTCTAGGAACATGACCCTTTGAAACATCCAGAGAATGTAACAAGCAGCTAAAATAACTCCCGAAGTTGCGCAGGCTGCCCATAGACCGTTAACTTGAAAAATCCCCATTAGAATAAGAAATTCTCCCACAAAACCGTTCATACCCGGCAGACCAATAGATGAAAGAGCAACGATCATAAAACACACTGCATAGACAGGCATTTGCTTGGAAAGCCCTCCGAATTCTTTGATCAATCTTGTATGGCGACGATCGTAAATTACGCCAACCAATAGGAAGAGAGCGCCCGTACTAATACCGTGATTAATATTTTGGATCAAAGCACCTTGGATTCCATATTCATTCAATGCAAAAATACCAAGCATAACGAAACCGAGATGGCTGACACTGGAATAGGCTACTAGCTTTTTTAAGTCTTCCTGAACCATCGATACTAACGCGCCATAAACAATTCCTATAATGGACAACCATGCAATAAAGGGCATGAAATCGTAAGAAGCTTGAGGGAAGAAAGGCAGATTGAAGCGCAAGAAACCATAGGTTCCCATTTTCAATAAGACACCCGCTAAAATAACTGAACCGGCTGTGGGTGCTTCTACGTGAGCATCGGGTAGCCAAGTGTGAAACGGGAACATGGGCACTTTAATTGCGAAGGCCAGGAAAAAAGCCATCCACAACCATTTTTGAGCATCTAGGGGAGCGCTTATATTGTCGGTGATAAATAAAATATCTGCCGTTGCAACTCCTGTGGTTTCTTTAACATGAAAATAAATCCAGATGATGGCAACCAGCATAAGTAGAGAGCCCACTGCGGTATAAATAAAGAATTTAACAGCAGCATAAATACGTCGGGGACCGCCCCATACACCAACAATAATATACATTGGGACTAACTGGAACTCCCAGAACACATAAAACAGGAAAAGGTCAAGAGAGATGAACACTCCAAGCATGCCTGTCGAAAGGGCCAGCATAGCCATCATGTATTCACGGATATGTTTTTTTACATCCCAGGAAGCGATGACACAGATCATCGTCAAGAAAGTGGTCATTACATAAAGCAAGAGAGAGATGCCATCAAGTCCAATATGGTAGTTGATGCCCCAGGATTCTATCCAGGAGATATTGAGCTCAAACTGCATTTTATGAGTGGAGTTGTCAAAGTTCGTCCACAAAAACAAAGAGAGCAAAAAATCAGCTACAGCAACAGCAAGAGCAGTTTGTTTGATCGCACCTTCATTCTCCTTAGGAAAAAAGGCAAGAAACAATGCGCCAATAATTGGCAAGAAAGTAATAAAAGTTAAAAACATAATTTCCTAAAACATAATCAGTAAAAGACTAATGAACCCTACTGCAATAAATAAAGCGTAATTACGAACAAAACCAGATTGAAATGCGCGGGCTTGTTTGCTGAGCCATCCAATTGCTTTAGCTGTACCGATAACAGTTCCGTCAATTGCTTTAGCATCACATTCTTTCCACAACAAATTAGAAGCTTCTACGGTTGGCTTTACAAAAGTCTCATCGTAAAGTTCATCGACACCATACTTGTTTTGTACCAACTCAAACCCCCATTGTCCTTTGGTAAATTTTTCCGGCAAATCGGGTCGTTTAATATAAAAGATATAAGCAGCAAAAATTCCTGTAATAGCAACACAAGCAGAAAATGCCATCAGGAATATCTCAAGCCATAGATTATGTTCTTTTGGATTAAGTAAATGTGCCCACGAGGGCGCATGCCGACCCGCTTCGTGTAGCATGTGTTCGGAATGTTCTAGAGCATGTGCAAGGTCAAAATGCAGAACCGGTTCCAGCCAATTGTGTAGGATATGCCAGCCATGAAAAAGTGGGATTCCCAATATTCCGCCTATCGTAGCCAGCCCTGCAAGAATAACAAGTGGCATGGTCATTACTTTAGGCGACTCATGTGGATGGATATGGGGATCCACACGTGATTCACCATGAAAGGTCATGAAGACTAAGCGGAACATATAGAATGCCGTTAATAATGCCGCTGAAATTCCCATTCCCCAAAAGATAATATTTCCATCCATTAGGGCGTGGTAGAGTACTTCGTCCTTACTAAAAAATCCGGATAGGGGAGGAATACCTGCAATGGCTAGCGTTGACACCAAAAACGTCCAATAGGTAACCGGCATATAGTTTTTAAGTCCGCCCATCTTGCGCATATCCTGCTCGCCATGAATACCGTGGATAACACTACCAGAACCAAGAAAGAGGCAGGCTTTGAAAAATGCATGCGTTACCAAGTGGAAAATTGCGGCGGTGTAAGCACCAACTCCACAGGCGAGGATCATGTAGCCGATCTGGCTGACTGTTGAATAAGCTAAAACACGTTTGATATCAAATTGAGTCATGCCAATGGTTGCCGCCATAATTGCAGTCGCAGCACCAGTACCAGCAACAACCATCATAGTCATGGGCGCCAGGTTAAACAGAACGCTGCAACGCACTATCATGTATACCCCGGCAGTGACCATCGTTGCGGCATGGATCAATGCGCTAACAGGGGTGGGCCCTTCCATCGCATCAGGCAACCATGTGTATAAAGGAATTTGCGCTGACTTACCGGTGGCTCCAACAAAAAGCAATAAGGTAATGATGGTGACGGTTTCACCGGCATAAACCAGTTTTTCAGGGGCCGCATGCATTACTTCTGAAAAGTCGATGGTCCCAAAGATATTAAAGATGTACATGACGGCGAGTAAGAAAGCGAAGTCACCCACTCGGTTGACGATGAAAGCCTTGGTGCCAGCATCGCAAGCAGACTTTTTCTCGAAATAATAACCAATTAGGAAATACGAACAGCAGCCTACTCCCTCCCAGCCGATAAACATGAGCAAGAAGTTATTACCCATGATGAGAAGCAGCATGGCGCTGGCAAACAGGTTGAAGTATGCAAAGAAACGATAGTAGCTATATTCTTCATGCATATAGCCAATAGCGTACACATGAATGATGAACCCTACTCCGGTAACAACAAACATCATAACCAGGGTTAGAGGATCAACTTGAAAACCAAAATCGACAGAAAAGTCACCCGCTCCAAACCACGCCCAGACAACTTGCTCGAAGACATGTTGGCCTTCCGGCAGCATAAGGTAGCCTACATAAACTAAAATAGAAGTCAGAAAAGACAGAGCCATGCTTCCAGCTGCAATCATACCAACAGCATTTTTCCCAATGCGCAAACCAAAAAAACCGTTGATGATAGATCCGACCAACGGAAATAGGGGCACCAGACAGGTTAGTTTTAGCAACATACTTTTATTACCACTTCAACAGGTTGAATTCATCAAGATTGACCGTCGGTTTATTTCTGTGCAACGCAATAATAATTGCGAGGCCCACCGAAACTTCCGCAGCCGCAACGCACATAACCATAAAACTAAAAATCTGACCATTGGAAAGGTTTAAATAGTGATCGAAAGCAATCAACGAAATGTTCACGGCATTTAACATAATTTCGATTGACATGAACACAACGATTACATTACGACGTACTAAAACTCCAACGATTCCGATTACAAACAGAACAGCACTTAAGGTCAAATAATGTGCTAAGGGAACTGTGCCTTCAAACATAAGTCAGTCCAGTTTAGGCTTTGCCAGGACCACTGCCCCGATCATAGCTGCTAACAATAAAAGAGATGCCACTTCAAATGGCAATACAAAATCGGTAAATAAAGATTCGCCCACAGTTGCAACGGTTCCAAAGGTGTCAGGAAGTTCTGCGGAAGAATTTAAATCGGCCGAAAAAGTAATATCAATAATCTTGTATAAAATCCCTACGGCCAGCACGCCGGTTAAAATAGAAATGAAACGATTTTTATCTCTTGCCACCCAATCCGAAGATGCAGCTTGTTTTAAATTGAGCAGCATGATCACAAACATAAATAAAACCATAATTGCCCCGGCATAGATGATGATTTGCAAGACGGCAATAAAGTGAGCTTGTTGTAATACAAAGACTCCAGCCAAACCCAGCATCATTCCAATGAGGCACACAGCAGAACCTACAGGACTAGTGTTTAAAATAACACCTAGAGCTAACGCCACACACAAGCCTGCAATGGGATAAAAAATTAATAATTCCATTTAGCGTACATATTTCGGGTGAATTCAATCCGCTTTTGCAAATCTGCAACCGGAGTTAAAAGTTGTTCTTTTGTATAAAGCATTTTTTTTCGGTCGAGCATGGAAATTTCACAATCGTCACTCATAAAAATTGCTTCTTCTGGACAAGCTTCCTCACAGTTCCCGCAAAAAATACAAATCGCATAGTCGATGTTGAATACATCCGGCCAACGTTCATACTGGTTTTGTTTGCCGCTGTTTTCACCAGGTTCAATATGAATACAGTAGGCTGGGCAGGCAATTTCACATAAACCACAAGCTACGCATGCAGGGTGCCCATCTTCATTTTGAGCCAATACCGGTCGTCCTCGGTAAGCAATAGGGTATTGCACTTGCTCTTCAGGGTAATAGACCGTCATAATTTTCCGTTCTTTTTGCGTTCCAAGAAAAAACGGAATAAAACCAAAAAGGTTATTAAAGAAATGCCGGGATGTGATAATCATTCCCTTGATGATCTCAGGGAGATAAATTCTTTCCCACCAAGTCATCTTGATATTTCTATTTACATAATAGGCCATGGTCGGCCTCCTTTTAATTTAGTACCAGA
>CAZMBO010000039.1:10868-13878 GCA_964564655.1 uncultured Nitrospina sp.
ATATTTCTATTTACATAATAGGCCATGGTCGGCCTCCTTTTAATTTAGTACCAGAATAACAATCCCGGTTACTAGAATGTTTGCTAAAGAAAGAGGTAGAAGAATCTTCCAACCTAATTTCATAATCTGGTCATAACGAAACCGGGGCAACGTCCACCGAATTGTCATTTGCAACCAGATGAAGAAAACTACTTTCGAGAAAAATACACCAACTTGAATCAACATCACCAGTAGATTCGAACCTGTCGTTCCAAGAAAATCAAACCAGCTGAGCAAAGTGGCGGTTGGTAAAAACGGAATGTGCCACGCGCCAAAAAACAAAATGGTCATGATGGCACCGATGGTGACCATTTCAATAAACTCCGACATGAAGAACATGCCAAATTTTAGACCGCTGTATTCGGTAAAATAACCCGCAACAATTTCAGATTCTGCTTCTGGATTATCAAAGGGTATTCTTTTGTTCTCGGCAATCGATGCGGCAAGAAACATGAAGAATCCCAAGGGTTGAAGAAATAAACCCCATCTAAAAAAATCTTCCTGTATTGCACCAATTGTTGTTAGCTTCATGGAACCATAAACCATGAGAACGCCAATTATGGTGAGCCCCATAGTGACCTCATAAGAAATCATTTGCGATGCGGTTCGCATTGAACCTAATAGGGACCAGTTGTTGTTAGAGCTCCATCCCGCGATTACATAACCGTATGTTGCAAGAGACGCTATTGCAAAAACAAAAAGGAGGCCAACATCCAAATCCGAAATGACGAGATTAACTTCTTTGTCAAAAATCGTGTACTGCCCGCCGAATGGGACAACTGCAAAAGTAAGAATTGCTGGAACTACTGCAATGATTGGACTGAGTGTGTGTAGAATTTTGTTTGCACCTTCTGGAATAAAATCTTCCTTAGTAAACATCTTCAAAGCGTCAGCGATGCAGTGGAACAAACCTATTGCAGTGAAACCTAAAATATCTGCTCGGTTAGCACCGATTCGGTCTTGCATAATAGCGCTTTGTTTTCTTTCCACCCATGTCAAAATAGGAGCAAAAAAACCTACAGTGACACCTATGATAAAAAGAATTTTCACTAATGTGATTGCTAAATCAACCCACATATTTTAATAGCCCTAATTTAGCGGCCCGATCAGGGGCTGCCTTTTATTAACCGCATAGTCTTTGCGTAAAGGATGACCGTTAAACTCTTCGTAAAGAAGAATTCTTTTTAAATCGGGATGATTGCGAAACTTAATTCCGTACATGTCCCAGATTTCTCTTTCATACCAGTTTGCAGTTTTCCATAGAGGAGTGACCGTGTCAGCGATACAGTCCTTAATTGAAACCGGAATTTTTACTCTCAGCCTATCGTTATGCTTCATGGAGTAAAAGTGATAGACCAATTCAAAGCGTTCGGTTTTTTTTGATAAATAATCAACGGCAGTAATATCCATTAGGAAATTAAATGATAGTTCCGGCTCATCTCTCAGAAATTTAAAAAAATCATTCCCGCAATCTTTTCTAACTGTGATCGTTTGGTCGCCACGAAAGCTATGACTGTCTAATACTAAGTCTCCGTATTTACTTTTAATCAGGTCAATGAATTTTGTGTCAGACATTTTCTTCTCTTTCAATCTAGTCAAAAGCTGGTGTATATAGCAGCAACATTTCCCCCAATGGGTAGTGGTCTCCCTCGCACTAGTGGATTATTCCCAATCCAAACCGCCGCGTTTCCAAACGTATAGCAAACCAATCCCGAGGATCAGGATAAATAAAAACATTTCCACGAACCCAAAAAGACCAAGTCTTCTAAATAATATGGCCCAGGGGAAAAAGAAAATAGCTTCGATATCGAATAGGACAAACAAAACCGCCACCAGATAAAATTTGACGGAAAATCTTTGATGAGGGGATACCAACTGGCTTTCGCCACATTCGAAGGGTTCCATTTTATCAGCAAATTGCCTTTTTGGCCCCAACAAAGACGTCATTGCAACCATTCCACAGGCAATTCCCATGGCGAACAGAAACATGATTGCGGCACCCGTATATTGTTCCAGCATAAATTCTCAAAAAGGCAGATTTGCTTTAAACGAAATTAAGAGAAATTGTATCGCTATTAATTTATTTTAAATGCTATTCTATTTCTCTTGGCAAGTTACCTTAAATCCCCATAAATAAAAGGTTAAATATGTTGTGGTGTAGGGTGCTAAGTACTGATAAATAGAAGGGGAAATATAACCAAGCCGGTAGTTTTTGTCAATGAAAAAGCGTTGAAATTACTAGAAATTTCCAGCTTTAAAGGCGCGTTTATTTGAACCGCAATAAAACAAAAATTATGCAAGAAAAACCGCTTGAGATTGCATAATTTAAGGGACTTTTTATTGTATCTCTAGACTACTAGACCTGACCGTATACTTTAGTTTTTAACTTAGTAGGGCAGATCGGCAAAAAAAAACGCCGCCAGCTTTTTGCTGACGACGTTTTAAATAAAAACCCGGCCTCGTCCTACTCTCCCACACAGCTGCCCGTGCAGTACCATCGGCGCTGAAAGACTTAACTTCCGTGTTCGGAATGGGAACGGGTGTGGCCCTTTCGCTATCAAGACCGGAAACTCTAAAGTCTTAATAAAATTAACAATTGAATTAGTTCGAAGTAGTGAGAAAAAAAATAAGATCAAGCCTCGCGACTTATTAGTACCAGTTAGCTGAACACATTACTGTGCTTACACATCTGGCCTATCAACCTTGTAATCTTCAAGGAGTCTACCGTCTTCCCGAAAGAAGAAGAGATATCTTGTTTTAGGGTTGGCTTCCCGCTTAGATGCTTTCAGCGGTTATCCTTTCCAAACATAGCTACCTGGCAATGCAATTGGCATCACAACCAGCACACTAGAGGTTTGTCCACTCCGGTCCTCTCGTACTAGGAGCAGCTCCCTTCAAATATCTAACACCCACGACGGATAGGGACCGAACTGTCTCACGACGTTCTAAACCCAGCTCGCGTACCGCTTTA
>CAZMBO010000040.1:0-13698 GCA_964564655.1 uncultured Nitrospina sp.
AGACCACAATAAAAAATTTTGAAGGTACAAAGGGACTTTTTACTTCCCAGCTGATTCCAACTATAAAAGATAATCAGGCCAAGATTCATGACGACCTTTTAGCTTCGCGCAAGACCAACGATCAAGCCTTGAAGCGTTTGTCAGAAGAAAACCAAAAGCTGAGCAAAGAGCTGATTAGCATTCTTGGGGAAAATTTAATTCAAGGTGTAGACACAAAAAATCAAGTGGAATCTATTGATAAAAATGTTGCTGCTGCTAGTCAAAACATAGCGGTAAATAACAAAAATCTGATGCTGGCAGATGAAAAAATTAATAAGTTGGCAGAGACCATGAAGTCTCTTCAAGCCCAGCATTTTGCTTCAAGTGCAACCCTTGAAGCATTAAAAAAGGATCTGATCAAGGCGCAGGAATTTGATCAATTGGTAGATGAAAAGATTAATAAGCTTATAAAGAATTCTGCCCAATTAACTGTTCATGCGAATCAGTTAGAAAAAACAGTTGTAAGCGAACTGCAGCAGTCATCATTTAAAGCAGATTCAAGTCAAGATAAAATAAATTTAGCTAATGAAAAACTTAAGCTCTTGATTGAAATTTTAAAAGCCATTGCTAAAGAGCAGGATAAATTAGCCCAGGCTGTAAAGGTGCAGAGTGGATTAAATAAAGCACAAGCTGGATTAATAAAAAATCAGGAAAGTATAAAGCAAGCGCTTGCCGATTTGCGCAGAAAAGCCAATGTGAGCATTTCCCGAAGCGATGATATAAAGAAGGCTTTGGGTGCTATAAAAAAAAGTAATTCATCTATTTCTTCAAAATCTTCGAAAAATTAGAATCATGAATATGCGGTCTTACCTATTTTTTTCAATTTAGGATCCCATTTTTTTAAGCACTAGATAGACACCGCAGAATATGTAAATAACTCTTTTGCAATATGGCTAAAACTAGAACCATTTTTATATGCCAGGAATGCGGCCATCAAGTGTCAAAGTGGTTGGGAAAGTGTCCTGAGTGTAATTCTTGGAATAGTTTTTCTGAAGAGCGGCAACTGCAGCCCTCATCCTCAAAGTCCCGAAATAATTTCGAATCCTCTACTCCCTTAACGATTACCCAAGTTCAACCTGTTCAGGAAAATCGTATGATGACAGGTATTGGGGAGTTTGACAGGGTTTTGGGCGGCGGTATGGTACAAGGGTCACTAATTCTTATTGGAGGGGAACCTGGCATAGGCAAGTCTACCCTCACATTGCAAAGTATGGGGCATCTTTCCAAACAAGGGAAAAAAGTTCTTTACGTTTCTGGAGAAGAGTCGGGTTCACAAATCAAATTAAGGGCAGAGCGTTTGGATGCTCTTTCTGAAAACCTTTTGATTTGTTCCGAAATTTGCGTGGAAGGTATTATCCAATGGATCGATAAAATCCAACCAGAAGTTCTGGTGCTAGATTCTGTGCAAACATTTTATACGGAGGATTTACAATCCGCTCCGGGTAGCATTGGGCAGGTTCGTGAGGTAGCATTTAAAATTTTTCAGGAAATAAAGCGTCGAAATCTTCCAACACTTTTGATTGGTCATATAAACAAAGATGGCGCTATTGCAGGGCCGAAATCTTTGGAGCACATTGTGGATACAGTAGTATACTTTGAGGGTGAACAGGGGCATGCATACCGGGCTTTAAGGGCTATTAAAAACAGATTTGGCCCCACGCCTGAAATCGGAGTTTTTAAAATGGCTCCAACGGGTTTGATTCCTGTTGAGAACCCTTCGGAATGGTTTTTAGCAGAACGCCCGGAAGATTCTTCGGGTTCAGCCATTGTTGCAACGCTTGAAGGAAGTCGTACCCTGCTTGTTGAAGTGCAGGCATTGGTCAGCACTTCGTCTTCTATAGGTATGCCAAGACGAATGGCAACTGGATTTGATCACAACCGCATGTCTCTTTTGATTGCGATTATGGAAAAGCGGTTGGGAATGAATCTGCAGGGAGAAGATATTTTTGTAAACCTTGCGGGTGGGATTAAAATTACTGAACCGGCTTTGGATTTGGGGGTAGCCGCTGCGATTGCCAGTAGTTTTCAAGACCGACCCATTGATGCAGAACTGGTTTTGTTGGGAGAAATAGGTTTGACGGGCGAAGTTCGTACGGTTATGCAACTTGAGGCCCGATTGATTGAAGCTAGAAGGTTAGGGTTTAAGCGCTGCATCGTTCCTCATTCGGCCAAAAAAGCAAAAACGCTTTTGACCGATGGTATTGAAATTAGTTTTGCGAAAAATCTGACGGAAGTATTTGAACAAATTTTTTAACGGAAGATTTAAATGAGTGTTTGTGCAATAGTGCCGGCTGGAGGATCGGGAACTCGTATGGGAGGGACTGTTCCAAAACAATTTCAGTCCTTGAATGGGAAACCAATTCTTTATCATACACTCAAAACCTTGCAGAATTGCGGAACCATCTCCGAAATAATTCTAGTAGTGCCAGAAAAAGAATATGAGACTGCCCACACCGATTGGTTGGGCAAGCTGGAAATAGTTAAAAAAGTTGTTATAGGGGGTGAAAAAAGACAGGACTCTGTCTACAACGGATTTTGCGAAGCTTCTCAAGATTCAGAAATTGTGTTAGTGCATGATGGTGTTCGGCCTTTTCTTTCGCAAAAAATGATCTTAGAATCTATTGATGCTGCGAGAGAATATGGTGCAGCTATTACCGCGATACCTGTGCATGACACAATAAAACGTGTAGATACTTCGGGTTTGGTATCGCAAACAATTGACCGGGAGGGTCTTTGGAGGGTACAAACCCCTCAAGCTTTTCGTTATTCTCTTTTGCTAGACGCATTCAATAAAGCAAAATCAGAAAATTTTTATGGAACCGATGAGGGCGCCTTGATAGAGCACCTTGGGGAACCGGTAAAAATTGTAGAGGGTTTAGAACAGAATATAAAGATTACACGACCCGAAGATTTGGAGTTGAGTAAAGCTTTTATTTCCAGGCTCTTTCCAGAAACATAATCCATTCATAAAAAGATGCATCTACAAATGAAGAGAAGCATCTTATTAAATAATTCAGATTCAAAAACTTTAATTATAGTCAGGAGAAATAAAATGTTGCAACCTGGAGCTGATGCGCCAGAATTTTCGGTCAACGATCACAATGGCAATGCAATTCAATTAAAAGATTATCGAGGAAAAAAAATTGTACTCTGGTTTTACCCTAAGGCCGATACCCCTGGGTGCACTATGGAAGGACAAGGTTTCCGTGATGATTTTAAGAAGTTTGAAGAGAAAGACATTCAAATTTTTGGGGTAAGCCTAGACAATGAAAATGATAATAAGGCATTCGCTGAAAAGTTTTCTTTCCCCTACCCTTTACTGTGTGACGTAAACAGAGAGATCGCTTTGGGCTATCACGCTGTGAAAAGTAAAGAGGACCAGTATGCCGCACGAATAAGTTATGTGATTGGCGAAGACGGAAAAATACTAGAAAGTATTGAAAACGTAGATACCAAAAACCATTCGAAGGATTTGTGCTCTCGATATTAAAATAACCGCGTTGTAAACGTTAAATTATGATGGAGTGACTTATGGCTTATAAGGATTCCCTGATTCCTGAGCCTCTTGACGATGGACAAAAGAAGAAAAAAAAGGAAATTCTTCAAACACGAATTTCTCCAGTGGATTTTGAAAAAATCAATGATGTAGGAGACCTGGTTGAATCTTTTCAATCTACCTCCATTCAAGCGAGGAACCTTGGTCAATGTGCACAGATTTTTGGGAAAATGCTACAAGATGAAGAGCGCCCTACAATAATGCTGGGCCTTGCCGGCCCATTGATTGCGGCTGGGTTAAGAAAAGTTATACGAGATATGGTTCACCACAATATGGTGGATGTCATTGTTTCCACAGGTGCGGTTCTCTATCAGGATTATTACAACGCTTTGGGTGGAGGCCATTATTATGGAAGTCCCTCAGCAGATGATACAAAGCTTCGCGAACTTTTCATCAACCGGATTTATGATACCTACGTTGACGAAGAACTTTTTTGCGAAGATGACACCTTGATAGGGAAGTTTGCTGATAAGCTGGAGCCAAGAAATTATTCTAGTCGCGAGTTTATTTCCCTGCTTTCTGAAACTATCGATGATGAAGAATCTATCCTAGTCACGGCACGCAAAAAAAATATTCCTGTCTTTTGTCCTGCTCTTAACGATTCCAGTATTGGGATTGGGCTCACTGAACATTATTGCAACAGTCGTAAGAAAGGTCGCCAGCCTATTACTATAGATTCCATACGCGATAATTTTGAGCTCACCCAGATTGTAGTGAATTCATCCAGGACGGCAGCATTTTATGTCGCGGGCGGAGTGCCTAAAAATTATGTTAACGATTCCATAGTCATGGCATATATTTTTGGTAAGGATACTGGAGGTCATAAATATGCCGTACAGGTGACGACTGATTCGCCACATTGGGGTGGGTTAAGTGGCAGCACACTCGGTGAAGCTCAATCTTGGGGTAAGGTAAATAAACAGGCGAACCATAGTATGGCATTTGTGGAACCTAGTGTTTCTTTGCCCTTAATCTATGGTCATGCTTTTCAAAAAGGCCTGTACAAGGGAAGGTCCAAATTAAAATATGAATGGGAGGGGGACACTCTAAAAAAAATGGCCGTTGAGGGTTAAACAGGTTTGTTGAATTCAAAATCTAAATCTAGAAAGAATCTTGCCCTATCAATATGAGTTGTCGCTTCTAGTCTAGATTTTGCTTCGCTAATTAGCATTTTTATTTAGAAATTTGATTATTTTAACATTTGCAGCCGGAAAGGGAAATTCGTTGAGCTCTTCGGGTTTTACCCATTTCCATTCATCACATTCGGCGGGAAAAAGTTTTCCCGAATGTATTTGGCATTGAAAAACATGGAGCGTAACCCGAAAGCGGGTATAACTATGATGATGCGTCATTATCTTTTCGCCAATTCGGATATTAACACCCAACTCTTCTCTAATTTCTCTTCGTAGACATTCCTTTTCTGTTTCTCCCGTTTCCATTTTGCCTCCAGGGAACTCCCAAAGCCCACCCATTAAACCCTCCGCTTTGCGTTTTTGAATGTATACGTAGCCTTTTTTAAAAATAACCCCGGTGCTTACCTGAATTTTGGATATTTTAGCTGCGGTTTTTGTAGGAGGAAATAACTTTTGTTTTCCTGATTGCCTTGCTTTGCACAGTTGTTTTAATGGGCACTCTTTGCAAAAAGGGTTTTTTGGTAGACAGACAGTTGCGCCCAAATCCATAAAGGCCTGATTAAAATCACCGCAATCCTTTTCTGGGAGCAGTCTTTCCATAGTATCCCAGAGTCGCATTTCGGATTTTTGATTATTACCATTTTCATTTAATAACATTACTCGTGATAAAACTCGTTTTACATTGCCATCTAAAACTGGAACTCTTTTATCAAAAGCAATACTTAAGACAGCACCTGCTGTATAACGGCCGACTCCTGGCAGTTTCAATATTTCATGCAAAGAATCAGGAACCTTCCCTGCATAGTCTCTTTGGATTTGAATTGCCGACTTTAGCAAATTCCGTGCGCGCGAATAATACCCTAACCCTTCCCAATGTTTTAGTACATTCGACTCACTGGCTGATGCTAGTTTTTTTGTAGTCGGAAATGATTTCATCCATTTTTTGAAGTAAGGAATAACCGTTTTTACCTGAGTTTGTTGCAGCATAAACTCTGAAACGAGAATTCGATAAGGGTCACGGTTTTTACGCCAGGGCATTTCCCGTTTTTGGTTGTTATACCAATTCAATAATCGCGACTGAAAAGTTTTGATTCTATTGGGTGCGAGCATAATGCGAGGAAAGTTTTTGTTTGTTTTAGGTGCGAGGCCTGTTTTCTCCTACATCGCGGGTTAGACGCCTATCGTATTTTTATCCCAGATTATTTTGTGTAATTGTGTTTGCAGGCGAACTGGAAGTCGATCTTTTAGAATCCATTTGACTATTTCTTTTAATTCCAGTTTGTCAAATACGGGGGAAATTAGAATATGCGCGGTTTCGTTGATCTTATACCTTTTTATAATATCGCGGCTCCATTCATAATCCTTTTTATCGAGGATTACAAATTTGACTTCATCATGCGGGGCAAGAAGTTTTAAATTATCCAAATTATTTTTTTCTTGCTCGCCACTGCCAGGGCACTTTAGATCCATAATTTTTATAACATCTTTAGGCACTCTTTCTAGAGATATTGAGCCCCCCGTTTCAAGCATGACCTTGTATCCACTTTCAATAAGCCTCCTCATTAGAGTGTAGACATTATCTTGCATCAGCGGTTCGCCGCCTGTAATTTCAACCAGGTGGATTCCAAAATTCGCGACTTTTTGAAGAATTTCATCAATGCTCATGTTTTTACCCTCGTGAAAAGCATAAGCTGTGTCACACCAAGAGCATCGAAGATTGCAACCCGTCAACCTGATAAAAACGCAAGGGAGCCCTGTGTGGGTGGACTCTCCCTGAACACTTAAATAGATTTCATTGATTTTAATCATTGCTCTACTTCAATTATAAATCGGGTTCAAGACTATAAATTTAGGGGTTATAATATTTAGTGATTAATGTTTAACAATTTTATACCAGTATTTTGGTCGTTTTAGAAGGTGTTGGTTATTGCCTCCATAGAAACGTCAATCACATTCCTTCAAAAACCAATAAAAACTTTTCTTCGAGTACTTTGAGTATTAAAAATTTAATGGAAATGATATCAGGTGGCACGAGAAAGAAATTTTTAATGAGCTTGAACAACTTTATCCTTTAAGATCAGGGTTTTATTGTGCTTAAATTATTTTGAGAGGACGGTCTAGAGTGAAGCCTATCGTTACAGTCACCAATGTGTTTCCTGAAAAAGCCTTGAAAAAATTAAGTCCACATTGTGATTTAAGAACCAATCAGACCGAACACCCTATTTCCACCTCGGATTTGGAGAGAATTGCCTCCGAAAGCGTTGTCATGGTCACTTACTTATCTGACAAAATTGATGCGGGCATAATAGATAAAGGGCAAAATTTAAAGCTAATAGCAAATTATGGAGCTGGGTTTAATAATATCGATGTAGGCCATGCGGCAGGAAGGAAAATCTGGGTCACCAATACCCCCGGGGTATTACACGAGACAACAGCCGACCTGACCTGGGCCATGATTCTGGGAGCCGCTCGAAATATTATTCCCGCAGACCGTTTCACCCGTGAAAACAAGTTTAAAGGATGGTCGGCAAATATGTATTTGGGAGGAGATGTTTTTGGCAAGACTCTTGGCGTAATAGGTTTAGGCGAGATAGGTTCTGCTGTAGCGCGACGGGCAGCCGGATTTAATATGAAAGTCCTCTATTTCAATCGAAATCGAATACCTGAAGCAACGGAAAAGGTCTTGAATGCAGAATTTGTAACGCTAGAAGACCTCTTGCAAAAATCCGATTTTGTGACGGTGCATACTCCGCTCACTGAACAAACAAAAAATATGATTGGAAGCAAACAATTTCTGATGATGAAGCCTACTGCTTACTTTATTCATACTGCACGAGGAAAGGTGGTGGATGATCAAGCCTTGGTTGAAGCATTGAAGGAGGGCAGTATTGCGGGTGCGGCTCTTGATGTTTATGAAAACGAGCCTGCTTTAACCGAAGGTATGACGAAACTGGAAAACTTGATGTTGCTTCCACATATTGGTAGCGCCAGTCATGAAACCAGAAATATAATGGCGGATCTTGTCGCAGATAACGTTTTGGATGTATTGCAGGATAAACCTCCTCGTTGTCTGGTGCCATCTTGGGGACAATAAGTTTCAAACATTAAATCGAAAATGCATGATGTCGCCGTCCTGGACGACGTAATCTTTTCCCTCGACTCTCAGTTTGCCCGCGTCTTTAATAGCCGCTTCAGATTTATACTCAATCAGGTCTTCCAGGTTATAGACTTCGGCGCGAATGAAACCTCTTTCGAAATCTGTATGGATTGCTCCTGCCGCTTGCGGGGCCTTCGAGTGTTTTCGGATTGTCCAGGCCCGGTTTTCTTTGCCTCCCGCAGTGAAGAAGGTGACGAGTTCGAGCAGTCCATACCCAACGGAAATCAGGCGGTCGAGTCCGGTTTTGGTCAACCCCAGTTCTTTCATAAAAACCATTTGCTCTTCCAGGTCTTCGATTTCCATAATCTCACATTCCAGTTTTCCGGCCAGTGCCACAACCGGTGAGCCGTCCTGCTTGGCAATCTCCTTGACCTTTTGCACGAGTTCGTTTTCCATATTGCTGGGGTCCATGACATTGCAGATATAAAGAACCGGTTTAGCGCTCAGCAGGGTCAGGCTTTTTACGAACAGGTTCTGTTCATCATTGAAACCCTCAACGGTTCGCGCTGGTTGGATTTGATCGAGGGTCTCGGACAATTTGGCGATCACTTCCATCTGCATGCGTGCTTCCTTGTCTCCGGATTTAGCCAGTTTTTCAACCTTGGTTTTTCTGCGGTCGAGAGTTTCCATGTCGGCGATTATCAATTCGGTGTTGATGGTATCGATATCGGAAACCGGATCGATGGTATCGCTGACATGGGGAACATTGCTATCCTCGAAACAACGGACCACATGGGCGATGGCATCGACTTCACGGATGTGCCCGAGAAATTTGTTGCCCAGTCCTTCTTCTTTGGACGCCCCCTTGATGAGTCCTGCGATGTCGACAAACTCCATGGTCGTGGGAACAATTTTATCGGCCTTGATGTGTTGGGAGATGATATCCAGGCGTTTATCGGGAACCGGCACGATATCGCTATTGGGTTTGATGGTGGAGAATGCATAATTCCCCGCCAGGGCTTTGGTTCGTGTCAAAGCGGCGAAGAGGGTTGATTTTCCCACATTGGGGAGGCCGACGAGGCCACAGGTAAATCCCATAAAACAATTTCCTTCTATTAGTTGGGTGATGTTACTCGGAATGGTTTAAGAGAAAACAACGCCAAGAGTACCAGAAAAGCGTATGCTGCGATAATTTTAAAAAAAACCTGAGGTGGTACGAAACTATAGAGGGTGAGAAAACAAACCGCACCGACACACCCATACGCCCCTGCCAATCCAGCCATTTCCCCTGTAATATTTTTTTGAATTAACGGAACCGCCGCAAAACATGCTCCACTACCAGCTTTAAAAAAAATTGATCCGATTAAAGAAAGGGCTATGACACTGGAAAGCTGCCAATTAGAACTTATCTCACCAATAAGCCAGTGGCTTACCATACCTGCCAGTATGAGAATGAAAAGGGTTCTCCTGCGCCCAAATCGATCAGAAATCCAACCGCCACCTGGGCGGGCTATCAGATTCATAAATGCATAACTCGCCCCCAGCATTCCTGCTAACCCTACGGAAATTGAAAAAGTATTTTCTAAAAATTGTGGAAAAATCGAAACGACAGCCAACTCGGAACCGAAGGTAAGAGAATAGACTATGCTCAATATAAATATTTGGCTGAACGGGTATTTTTTTTCTTCAGATACAGGCAAGTCAACACACGATAAATTAAACTTCCAGCATTGAATAATTTTCCTAAGGAAAATTCCAAAAAGGCCTGCAATTAATATCCAAGACATTGAAAAAGGAATTAACTGGAAAGGATGACCGGATAGCTTCCAGACGAAAAGCATCAAGGCACCATAGATCGGAAATAAAATGATGGATCGTAAAATCAAATTCATTTTAAATTGGACTTCAAAGGCACCGTGTATTCTAATCTCAGAATCGGGGTTTCTTTCTGGGATGTCTGGGCAAAATCGAAAATAGATAAAAGCCCAGATCATACAAAGCCACCCTGAAAAAGCAGTGGCTATCCTCCATCCAATGTCTATAGAAAATGGTAAAGTAATTAGAGGCAGAACAAATGTTGCAGCAGCTGAGCCAAAGTTTCCCCAGCCTGCATAGATGCCTTGGGCCGTGCCCATTTTATTGTTGGGAAACCACTCTGCGATCATTTTAATACCAACCACGAATCCGCCTCCTATAGCTCCCATCATTAAACGATTGATCAACAGACCTTCGAAAGTCTGGCAAAGAGAAAAGGCGATGCAGATCCCTCCTGCAAAAAGAAGCAGTCCACTAAAAACCTTTTGGGGTCCATAGTGGTCAGTAAGGGTGCCGATAACGATTCGAGCCGGAATGGTTAGAACCACATTACATATCATTAAAATATTTATTTGAGTTTCAGTCAGTCCTAACTGATTCATGATTGTTGTGTTGAACGGAGCCATATTGAACCACGCAACAAATGTCAGGAAAAAAGCGATCCATGTCAAATGCAGAGTGCGCGACTGTGTTTCAGTGAAACCTAGCATCAGTTTTTAGGGGATTACTCAGGAGTATTGGTCATCAACTGGTGGGACTTGACCACGCCGTTTTTTTCAAAAACGATGATCATATCCTTAATGATGTCGGTGCCGAAGGAGTTGACGTAATTAAATTCGTAAGTCCAAATGGGGTATCCATTTTGTACGCCTTTTTTGAAGGGAGAGCCAAACATCGCATGGATCTCTTTGTGGGTCGTTGTACCTTTCGCTATGTTGGCATATAGCGATTCGTCAAAATCTTTACCGACGGTCCCACACCCTAAAAAAAATATAGCCAGAAATATTCCAGCTAGACCTGTTCTTAAAGAATAGATGGTTTTATATGGTCCGACTTTATTCATAAGGACTTGATTTGATATTTTTCGCGGTGGAGTTTTTGGTCGACGTTAAAAGTAATTTCTAGGTTACTTTGTTTTTCTATTTCCTCAAGAAGCCCGCTATCTTCTTCAAAAAGCATATCGTAAATTATGGGGTGCACTTTTACTTCAAGTTTTTTATTGGTGATTTTATCAGTGCCTAGGCGGTGGATTTCGCGGATGATTTCATTGCAGACGGTTGAAGGACTTTTAATATATCCTTGTCCTTCGCAGTAATCGCATGGATCGCATAAAGTTTGAATCAGGCTTTCACGAACGCGTTTACGTGTCATTTCTACCAGCCCTAGCTCAGAAATTTTTAGAATACGGGTGCGCGACCGATCACTTTTCAAAGCCTGTTTCAGGGCATTTGATACAATCTCTTTGCTTTCTTCATTAGCCATGTCAATGAAATCTACAATAATTATTCCACCGATGTTTCTTAGACGTAGCTGATATACGATTTCTTTTAAAGCTTCGAGGTTAGTTTTAAGAATGGTATCTTCTGGGTCACTATGCCCTACAAATTTCCCCGTATTAACATCAATTGAAACGAGGGCTTCGGTTTGATCAATTATAATGTAGCCTCCAGACTTCAACCAGATGACGCGGTCCAAGGCACGGTCTATATCCAGCTCAATGCCATAATGATCGAAAATTGGCATTGGATCTTTATACAAAGTAATTTTTTCAGATAAATGTGGCATGTAATTGGAACAAAACTCCAGAGATTTGTTGAAATCTGATATAGAATCTATGACCAGCCGTTCGGTGCTCTTGGTGAATAGATCGCGAATAGATCGAAAAATAAGGTTGAGGTCTTCGTATATCAAATATGGGGCGCCGATGCCTTGAGAATTTTTTTTCAAATTTTTCCAAAGTCGATGGAAAAATTTAATATCTGCATCAAAGTCGATCCTTTGCGCATCCTGGGCTGCCGTGCGCACAATATAGCCTTCCCCTTCATTTCCTATTTCTTTGACAAGTTGTTTTAAACGCTCTTTTTCGTTTTCATCTTCTATTCTTCGGGAAACACTTATATGGTTTATTGTAGGCATATAAACCAGATGTCGTCCAGGGAGGGTGATGTAATTGGTGATACGTGCCCCTTTGGTTCCTAATGGGTTTTTTGCAACCTGTACCATAATCTCCTGACCTTCATGGAGGATATCCTGGATTTTTATATCGTGGTTAGGGCGGCCGGGTTTACCTTCAAACGGATGATCTTGGTCTTCTTCTGTAATAAGAGGCAAATCTAATTTATCTTCAAGGTTAAGCATATCTTTGACATCAACATCGCCGACATAGAGAAACCCGGCTTTTTCTAATCCAATGTCCACGAAGGCGACCTGCATTCCTGGAAGAACTTTGGTCACTTTACCCAGATAAATATTCCCAACAATTCCTTTTTGGGATTTATGCTCAATAAACAATTCCACCAGCATGTCATTTTCCATCAGGGCAACCCTAATTTCTCGCTGGTTTGAATTGATGAATATTTCAGAAGACATAATTTATTTTTTAATAATGGAGATGGATAAATTATAACACGTATTGCTTTAAACTAATCGTAAAGTAGATTGTAATTTCTTAGCGGAGCGTGCGACGCATTTCTACGTTGAGCAGCAAACCTATCGCAAAAAAATTCGTTATGAGTGACGAACCGCCGTAACTCAAAAAAGGTAAGGGTATGCCCGTGATGGGAAAGATGCCAATGGTCATTCCAATATTAAAAATTATATAAAACGCAATTGAAATAATAAGGCCTAGGGAGAGAAAAAACCCGAACCGGTCTGCTGCGCGAAAGGCAATGTTCAATCCTTTTAAAATGATAAAAGTTAATAATGAAATAAGAAGGATCACACCAATAAATCCGGTTTCTTCTGCGAAAACGGAAAAAATAAAGTCGGTATGTTTTTCTGGGAGAAAGTTGAGTCGACTCTGGGTGCCGGCGAATAATCCCTTTCCCCAAAAGCCTCCCGATCCAATTGCTATTTTAGACTGAATAGAGTGATATCCTGCACCCAAGGGGTCAAGTTCAGGATTAAACAATGTGTGCAGTCTAGCTTTTTGATAGTCCTTGAGAAGAAACCATAGAGCTGGTGCTAAAGCAAGACCACCGACAAATAACTTGATTAATGTTGACCGGTCGATTTCGATGGCGACAATGAATGCAAGGAAGATGAATAAGATCATCATGGTAGTTCCTAGGTCGGGTTGTACCACGATGAGCCCGCCCAATGTAGCTGTTAGTAGGGTAGGAGTGATAAGGTCGCGCAAGGTGTATTGGCCTGAAAGTTTTCCTGACTCAAAATATTTTGCAAGAACAATGACAATGGCTATCTTAGCAAACTCTGACACTTGAATACTTATTGAACCTATATATATCCAACGTTTTGACCCTGACGCCACGACACCATTGATCAGAACATAACCCAGTCCGATAATAGTAAATACGTAGATGAGATAGGCATAGCGGCTGAACCAGCGATAGTCCAACACCAGAGCAACCAACATTGCAATGAGACCGTAGGCGATCCAGTAGATTTGTTTGATGTATAACCCACGAAAAAACTCTTCCGGACGCGCATGGTTGGCACTATAGATCGTGACAACTCCGATCACAGATACTGTTAGGATGGCGAGGAAGTATAACCAATTGAAATGGGATACTATACGACGATCAATCATAATCAGAATTTTACCACAACTATTTGAAAGATATGCTTTAGTTTTATATGAGGTGGTCGTTTGAACAGACGTTGAGAATGTCGAGATTTTGGGCTACCTTAAGAACAGGAGGTTGTTTATGGAAAATAAGGATCAAGAAAAAAAAACGGATGAAGTTTCCGAGAAAAGTAAAAAAGAAACAATAGAGGAACGAGAAAAAGAGGAACGAGAAAAACAAAATGCACGCTTAGCAGAGCGCAAGGGTCAGCGCAAAGCCTTTCCTTTTAAAAGAGGAGGTCTTTAAAAATTT
>CAZMBO010000041.1:0-10929 GCA_964564655.1 uncultured Nitrospina sp.
TATCGATATACCGTTATATATCAAAATATATATTGCTTGTCAAGAAAAGGCTTCTAAAAGAAAAGAAGGAAGTGGATGTGGATGCTTATTTAATGCAAGGAAAAACGATCAGCCAATCTTTTGGCATTTATTCAATGCCTGACCTAGATTTTCCCCAACGCTAAATTCTCAAGCGCTAAAAAGGGGGAGGAAATTAAAACAGCCTATAGTCCTAGGACTGTAAGCCGTTAAAAAGTGGCGGGGCCGACGAGACTCGAACTCGCGACCTCCGGCGTGACAGGCCGGCGTTCTAACCAAACTGAACTACGACCCCGCGGTCGTCTATATGGTAGGCGGAACAGGGCTCGAACCTGTGACCCCCGGCTTGTAAGGCCGGTGCTCTCCCAACTGAGCTACCCGCCCAAGCACTATTAAACATCTCTGGAAGAGGTTCGGAGTATATAAACGCTAACCACATTCTGTCAAGCGATTTCCCCTTATTCAGCAAAAACCAGTTATACAAGGGAAATAAGTTCCATCTTAAAAAATTAGATTTTTCACTTTCCGCTACACCAAGAGGTAAATAATTGACAGTTTGAGCCTTACACTATAATATTCCTCACCGAGGTCTTGAAAAAATTTTTGCCTTTCAGCAAAAGTTTTAATTTGCCTACATTACCATCTGAACAACCCCAGTTTTTCTTGCCATGACTACAAAATCATGGCTCTTTGGTAGGCCTTTCCACTGACGAATTAATTAAAATTCGAAATGACATTGATCAACTAACGATGAAACAATTTTTCAATAAAATATTTGGATTTGTTTCCACCGACCTGGCAATGGATTTAGGAACCGCCAATACCCTGGCATACATAACTGAAAAAGGAATTGTGCTCAATGAACCATCTGTCGTAGCTATGAATGTTGATGATAATACCGTCGAAGCAGTGGGATTAGAAGCGAAGAAAATGTTTGGCAGAACCCATGCGAGGGTCAATACAATCCGCCCTATGAAGGATGGGGTGATAGCAGACTTTGACATGACCAATAAAATGATTCAATATTTTGTAAAAAAAATACTGCACAAATACCGGTTCTTTAAACCTAGGATGGTAGTGGGTGTCCCCACTTGCATTACCCAAGTAGAAAAAAAGGCCGTCATAGATGCCTCCACCATGGCGGGGATCAGAGAGGTCTACCTGATAGAAGAGCCAATGGCTGCTGCCATTGGTGTAGGCATCCCAGTCCATCGCCCTGAAGGGAACATGGTAATTGATATAGGTGGAGGTACCACTGATGTGGCTGTCATCTCCTTATCCGGAATTGCTTATGGTGAATCCGTTCGCGTTGCTGGAGATGAAATTGATGAATCCATCGTCCGTTATATGCGCCTCCAACATCACCTCAATATTGGCGTGTTTGAAGGTGAGCGCGTTAAAATGGAAATAGGGAGCGCGTTTCCTCAACCGGACAACCTCACTACCGAAGTAAAAGGAATCAATGTGAAAACCGGAGTTCCCGCGTCCATCACCATTAGTGATGTTGAGATTCGTGAAGCCCTAAAAGAACCTTTGACAACAATCATGACATCTATTATGCGTGCTTTAGAAAAAATCCCGCCTGAACTTTCTGCGGATATCCACTCCAACGGTATTTACCTGACGGGAGGAGGAGCTTTTATTCGTGGACTCGACCAAATGATTGAAGAAAGAACCACCCTAAAGGTCTTTATTCCTGAAGACCCTCACCTCAGCATCGTTAAAGGTGTCGGCGCCGTTTTGGATGATTTTGAAAATATGAAAAAAGTCTGTATCAATTAAATCCGTTACGGTACAATTTCTCCACCTTAAAATTTAATTCGTTTCACCACATATGAATCAATCAAATAATCCGACCTGCATGGAATGTGGAAGAAAGGTAATATCCGTTCCTACATTTTTGGAATATAAAGGGCAGGAAATTTTTGTCTTCGATCCAATAATCTGCAAACCTTGTCTGGAAAAGTTATGTGAAAACTATTCTACAGAATGTGTAAATTGTGGTGGAACCATACCCCCTTATTCGCATGTTGGCATTTTGAAAGCAGGAAATGGGCAAAGCCAATATATCCACATGACCACCCAATGCAACACCCCAGGAAATGCCTTCTATGGCTATTGGGGAAAAGGAACTATAAAAGAGTTTATACAGATTGAGGCGTGCTCCTAAAAGTTCGGGCCAGTAAAAAATATTGCGTCAATGGGGTCAACTTAGATATGATCCTCTAACCACTAAATTATGAAGAATCGATAATGCTGAAAATTCGTTTTGAAAAAGAAAATAGGACTATTGAGGTTAATGAGGGAGAAAATCTTCGCGAAGCTGCGATTCGAAATAAGTTCAGCATTTATCCGCACATCACCAAAATTCTCAACTGCCGTGGGCGCGGTTTATGCACCGCCTGCACAGTACAGGTTTTGTCAGGCAAACTTGAACCCAGAAATGAGACCGAAATAGATAAACTGCATAAGAAACCCGATGATTTTCGCATGGCTTGTCAGGTTACTGTTACGGATGATCTCGTAGTTCGAACCAACCCCTGAACTCTACTGTAAAATCTTCCAAAATCATTTGACAACGAATCCTGAACCCTCCAAAATGCTCTATGTCTCCACTTGAGAAAGAACAATTGGATGAAATCCATCAGCACGCCGTGGAAGAATATCCGAACGAGTGCTGTGGGATTGTTGTGGGCAATCCAGATCATAATAATGATAATGTTGTTTATCGGTGTGAGAATATTCAAAACAAGCTGCACGAAAAAAATCCCGAAAACTTTACTAGGGACGCCCGTACGGCTTATAATATTAGCGCATTAGAGTTGCAAAGACTTTTAAGTGAGGCAAGTTCGAAGGGCCGGGTCTTTAAAGTGTTATATCATTCCCACCCCGAGCACGATGCCTATTTTTCGGAAGAAGATACCAAAATGGCCCTGTTCGATGGGGAATCTCCCATATATCCAGGCACCCAATATTTGGTCGTTTCCGTGTATAGTAAAAAAGTTCGGGATCAGGCATTATTTGACTGGGATCCGAAAACAAAAACTTTTCAACGAAAACCTTTATAATCAGGGAATTCGTAAATTTGGAGATATTTTATGGCGCTGTTAATCACAGAAGATTGTGTTAACTGTGGTGTTTGTGAACCGGAATGCCCCAACGAAGCAATCTCAGAGGGCGATGACATATTCGTTATCGAGTGGGAAAGCTGTACTGAGTGTGTGGGTTGGTACGAGGAACCGCAATGTGTGGAGGTTTGTCCTGTAGACTGTATACCAAAAGATCCTGAACACGAAGAAACTCAAGAAGAGCTTTTGGAAAAAAAAGAACAACTCGTCAACGGTGGCTAACGGGTAGCACCGACTAGTTCCGCCTTTTTAAACAAAAATAAATAATGGTTGTCTTCGATTTAAAATATCCATGAGGCAACGACTGCATTGAATGGAATCTATGAAAGAAGAAGTAGAAGAAGTGCTCGAAACCCTACGGCCCATGTTAATGCAGGATGGAGGCAATGTAGAATTAGTAGACATAGAAGACGGAGTAGTTAAAGTGCGTTTGGTCGGTGCTTGTAGTTCCTGCTCCAGCTCCACGATGACTCTAAAAATGGGAATCGAAAAAGCACTTAAAAAAGCCATTCCCATGGTACGCTGTATAGAGGCTGTCGAGTAGCTCTGCTTACAACTTAAACACTGTTTTATCCATTACCCCGCTTTGTTTTCGTAATACAGACCATTAGTGAATATCCCATTCCATAAAAATTACTTCACACTCCTTGTTATTCTAACTTTGTTTTTTGTTCTAAACGGCTCTACTTTTGCACAAATAGAAGAAGGGGATGATGCTCCCAATTTCACCCTTAAAAATCTCGAGGGAAAAGAAGTCAGCTTAAACGAATTTCGTGGCAAATATGTTCTAGTAAATTTCTGGGCTACCTGGTGTGGACCCTGCAAAATAGAAATGCCTTCTTTGGAAACTTTATATCAAAGATTTAAAAATAAAAACTTTGTAATGCTGGCTATCTCGAACGACATGTTTGGTGCAACAGTTGTAAAACCCTTTGTAAAAGCCAATAAAATCAATTTCCCTGTGCTTCTTGATCAACATTTAAAGGTCAGCAACGGGTTTGGTGTGGTCAGCCTTCCCTCTACATTTATGATCGATCCAAAGGGAAAAATTACTGGAGCCATTTTAGGCGCAGAAGACTGGGCCACACCCAACACTATTCTTTATTTTGAAAACCTTCTTAAGTAAAGGATAAGGCCTTGCTTCTTCGACCGAAACTTTTTTTATTGATGCTCGCAGTTTTCTTCCTACCCTTATCAGGTTGGGCCCAGCCCGCCGCCGATAATTCTCTGGAAGGAGAGATGGTTTATATTCCCTCCGGACATTTCATTTTTGGCACCAACAAAAAAGATGGAACTGCCGAAGCACTTTCCCTTGGAATACCCAAACCATGGTACGCAGATGAGACCCCACGACAAAAGATTTTCCTAAAAGGGTTTTATATCGATAGATTTGAAGTTACGAACGAACGTTATAAAAAGTATGTTGACGATTTAGGGGCAGTCCCTCCCGAAAACTGGGAAAATAATAATTTCCCGGAAGGAAAAAATAAAGAACCCGTAATATGGGTGACCTGGTTTGATGCCGCTAATTTTTGCCAATGGGCAAAGAAAGTTTTACCCACTGAAAAACAATGGGAACGAGCCGCAAAAGGAACAAAAGGCAATGAGTACCCCTGGGGAAACGAATATCAATCCGATATCGCGAACCTTTCCAAGCGCGCGGGCAGTAAGAACAAACCCGTAACAGTAGGCAGCTTCCCAAAATCAGCAACCAAGGAGGGAGTACATGATCTGGTTGGGAACGTTTGGGAATGGGTGGATGATGATTACAGGCCTTATAAAGGTAGCACCTATAAAAATAACTATTACGATTCGGGATATAAAATATTACGCGGACACTCTGCAAGTGATATCGGTCATTTCCCGGGTGCCACGTATGAAAATGCCATCAAAATGTTTGCCCGCAGTGGCTACAGGCAGTTCGCAAACCCGGATGAGCCAGGACCAGATGTTGGGTTTCGCTGCGTAAGCGAAAACAAACCTACCCCAATGAAAGCGGGGTTATCTTTATCAAGCTCACCCAATACAGCAGGGTCATCTAACAAAATTAACTCTATTGAAAAACTTTCGCTCCTGAATACAATATCTGAAAATAAAGCCCTACTCAATCCGTTCGCTCCAAAATCTAACCTTCCTGAATCGGGAATTCTTGTCTTAACGCTTCTGGCATTTATCGCCGGGGTATTCAGTTTTTTATCTCCCTGCACCTTACCCATCCTTCCCGCTTATTTTGCCGTGACAGCACAAACCGACCGGGCGCGCATGGGCATGATGTCCCTCGCTTTCTTTTTTGGGCTTGCCAGTCTCTTTGTTGCCATGGGAGCTTCTGCCAGTGCACTAGGCCAATTATTGCGAAACTATATGTTTCAGATTTCGCAAATCGGCGGTGGCATAGTTGTAATCTTTGGTGTCATGACCCTGTTTGGAAAAGGATTTTCAGGAGCCAGTTTTCAGGGAAAACCTGCGTCCACTTTTATCGGATTCTTCCTGTTCGGTGCGACCTTCGCTCTGGGCTGGACTCCATGCGTCGGCCCCATCCTTTCGAGCATCCTCATGCTGGCGGCTTCTGAAAAAACCGTATTTCAAGGAATGAACCTTTTGTTCTTTTATGCGGTTGGACTCGGCCTACCCCTGATTCTAGTAGCAACCTTGTGCGGCAACCTGCCCAAAGACGGAATGTTTTGGACCCTGCTACGAGGAAAAGGCTGGGATATTCCCATCGGCGGAAAAACTGTTTTCCTCCACACCACCAATCTGTTCAGTGGAATTTTATTGATCCTATTAGGAGTCGTTCTTGCCACCGGCTATATGACCTATGTCAACAGCCTCATCCCCATAGAAGTTCAACTCTGGTTCAGCAAATTTGAAGAAGGGGTCCTCCAGTGGTTCACCTCCTAACAGAAGAGGCTATGCAACAACTCACTTTCTCATCTGACTAAAATAAGCATCTAGATTGTAAAATAGGGTGAAGTTTTGTTAAACTATGACAAGCTATTAACATATTTTTAGACCTATGAAATTTGTTGCTAATCTCTTAGTGCTTTCCCTTCTGGTTCTACCTGCCTGTTCTGGGGTAGGTTCGGTTACTAAAAAACGGTACCAAAATACTGAAAACACTATTGTCCTTAAAGATTTGACCGCCAGTGATTTTGACTTGCAAGATGCTGGCTCGCAATTGCAGGGTGCCATTGAAGATGCCATGGCAGACACGAGTTATACCCTCGCTGGCGAAAGTGCACGCTATATCCTGAAGTATAAAGTTCTCGAATTCGATGGGGGCAGTCGTATGGCACGCATCGCAACGATGGGGTTTTCTGACTCAGCCAAAGCCAAATTAAGAGTCAAAGCCGCACTTTTTGATGGCCAAAATATGGTTGGAGCCTGGGAAGTTAATTCATGGGTAAAAGGTGGTCTCACGGGCGGCACTGAAGAAAAATTATTTGAACGCGCAGCTAAAGAAATCACCGGTCACCTTAAGGGCGACTTCTAGATTACTTCCCATACTGTTCGCTTAATTTGCATCTTTCGCACAACGAAACCCAATAAAATTAAGTTTGGAGTCTGGCTCCATCCAATTCCTGAAATAGGTTGGTGAAAATTTTATCGTGATATGCGTCTGTAATAATCCGCCCCGTATTATCTTGAATAGCTCCCGTTCATCTTCAGGCTGCCCTGGATAAGTATATCCTTCACCAATCCATTCCCATACGTTATGCCCCATCCCATAAACTCCGTAAGGACTGATCCATTCCTTTCTTTTGTTCACTGGCTCTGCCATAAAACCTGAAAAACCATTATTAGGATGCTCAACAAAAATTCTCCACGGCCATTTCCTACCATCGGTACCGCGCGCGGCTTTTTCCCATTCGATGTCCGTTGGCAACCGCTTGCCCTGCGCCTTACAAAACTCTAATGACTGCCAATAAGAAACATGCGTGACAGGGTACAACGCGGACTTAGGAGAAAAAGTATATTTCGGTTGAAATTTTTTGTATTGCTCGCGGCTTACTTCATAACGATCAATAAAATAAGCATCCGATGCTACCCTCTTACCCATACGGGTTCGTGGTTCTTCTTTATGCCCCATTATAAAATCCCCGGCAGGGATATAAACCATTTCTTCCGGAACCTGTAACCCAGCAGGAACATCTACTTCTATCTGTGCTACTTCGTAAGAATCGCAAGCGAAAAGTAAAAGAATAAAGGTAAAGGAGAGAAAACGCAGAGAAACTAATGTAATAGGTTTGAGTATATCTGTTAGCTTTTGAGGCATCGACTTAATGAATCCCGTGTCATACGGGTGGGCGTTTGTCGAAGAAATGGAAAACCTCACCACCGTTAATCGGTAGAGGTTTCTTGTTAAAATCGAGAGGATGATCAATGCCCGGTTGAATCGTTCCGTCTACAGAGTAGGGACCGCTGTTAGACCAGTAGTTTCTTTTGCGGGTATCCAGAAACTTGATGCTCGTGATGTACTTGATATTCTTGTATCCGTATTTAAATGGCGCAATCAATCGCAACGGGTAACCATGATCTTTGCTCAAAGACTTTCCGTTCATACGCAAAACAAACAACACACGTGGACGCAGTAACTCTTCTACCGAAAAACTCTCGTAATAGGAATCAGCCGACTGGATATAAACAAATTTCGCTGCAGGGTCGGGTTGCACCTTTTCGATAAGTTCCGAAAATTCGAAACCCTCCCATTTCGCTTTTGCCGACCAGCATTCAACGCATTTGAGACGAGAAACCTGCGATACCATTTTGAATCCAAACAAGTCTTCGTAACCGAGTCCGATAGGATTCTTCACCATGCCGCCAACGGCAAGCCCCCAATTCCCCATATCCACTCCCAAAAAAGGATTTGCGCTGCGAATATGAAAACCAGGGACATCACGATTTTGAATGTACTGTTTGGGAACATTTTTATCATTACGAAAGTCGTCTGTAGCAGAGGCCCGACCAGGAAGGAGAGTGGAAAGACCCGCAAAGGAAATGAGCTTTAGAATATCACGTCGCAAAAACCCTTTTTTATATTTAATCCCATCTGGATTTTTGTTTTCGTTGTCCATGACTTTATTTCAATTCCAGAACATCCTGCATATCGTAAACACCTTTGGATTGATTAAGAACCCATTGTGCCGCCCGGATAGAACCGCGAGCAAAGGTTTGCCTACTTTGTGCGCGGTGAAAAATTTCAAAGTTCTCACCCATACCGCCAAACAAAACACGATGCTCCCCAATTATATCTCCAGCACGTACAGTGTGAATACCAATTTCCTTTGACGTTCGCTCCGTGATGCCCTGCCTTCCATAAACCCCGACCTCATCGAGATCGCGACCTAGCGAATCGGCAACAATTTCAGAAATACGTACCGCGGTACCGCTGGGAGCATCTTTTTTAAACTTGTGGTGAGCCTCGACAATTTCTACATCATAATCATCTCCCAGAACACGCGCTGCATCGGCGACCAGCTTGAACAAAACATTCACTCCGATACTCATATTAGGCGCGACCACTAATGGAATTTTTTGTGCAAGCCCTGCAATTTCTTTTTTTTGTTCTGCCGAAAACCCTGTCGTGCCAACCACAACCGGTTTTCCGATTTTTGCAGCAGCGTTGAGGGTAAACATGCTGGAAGCCGGGGTAGTAAAGTCGATAGCAACATCACACGATTTAAGAGCAACCGTCGGATCATCCACAATTAAAACCCCTTTATTGTCAACACCTGTTGCTTTTCCAACATCCTGGCCTATTAAGTCGCTGCCCGCGCACTCGGTTCCGCCACCCAGTTCGACACCATCGGTGTCTTCAATACACTCGGCAATCGTCCTGCCCATGCGTCCCGCAATTCCTATAACCAAAATTTTTGCCAAAATACCTGCTCCTGTTAATAATTAAATTAGGTTCCGACTTGATTGTCTGCGCTATGCCAGGGAATATTCTGCAAGAACAGATTGCAATGCTGCCAGATTGTTTGCAGATGGAGCACAAAGAGGCGCACGAAACTCATTATCAATATGGCCCATAATAGCAAGTGCCGTTTTGACAGGGATGGGGTTTGTCTCGATAAACATAATGTCGTTGAGTTTCATCAATTCATAATGTATCGACCGAGCCGTCTCCATATCCCCTGCAAGCGCCGCGTTGCATAACCGAGCGAACTTATCGGGGACAAGATTTGCAGTGACCGAGATCACTCCCTTGCCACCTAAAGCTAGTATCGGCCAGGTGAGCGCATCTTCCCCGGAAATAACTTTAAAACCGGGTCCGCAGGATTTAATAATTTCGCTAACCTGGACCAGATTCCCCGAAGCTTCTTTAATGCCAACAATATTTTCAATTTGTGAAAGCCGCGCAACTGTTGCCGGTAACATATTGATCGACGTACGGCTCGGCACGTTATAAAGAACAATCGGAAGTTTTGTCTCTTTTGCGACTGCCGCGAAATGCTGGTACAAACCTTCCTGTGTCGGTTTATTGTAATAGGGCGTTATCAGCAAGGCGCCATCGGCACCCAACTGTTGTGCAATCAAGGTCAACTCGATAGCTTCATGCGTAGAGTTCGAACCGGTTCCGGCCAATACAGGCACCCTGCCCTCACAGGTTTCCACTGCTATACGAATGACCTCCTCGTGTTCCCGATGGTCCAACGTTGCTGATTCTCCTGTGGTGCCACAGGGAACAATACCATTGGTACCATTTTTAATATGAAACTCGATTAACCCTTTAAGAGCTTTCGCATCCACCTTGCCATTTTTAAATGGAGTGACTATTGCAACAAATGATCCCTCAAACATAATATTTATTTAAACCGGAAGGATTGTTAATATTCGCCAAGCGTTCCTTCAAAACTAATGCGGGTAAGTCCTTCAAGATAAACATCCGATCCATTAGCAGGGTCAAAGTCTACTTTCAAAATCTCACCGCCCCGCGTCTCAACTTTAACGGGAGGTTTGACTAAATTTTTATAAGACGAAAGTAAAGCCGAGGCCACCGTGCCCGTGCCACAAGCCAGGGTTTCGTCCTCCACTCCTCGCTCGTAAGTGCGGATCTTCAAATCATGGTCGCCAATCTTCTCCACAAAGTTCACATTGGTTCCCGATGGGGCAAACACATCATGAAAACGGATTCCATTACCCACTTCCTTCACATTCACGTTTTCGACGTTGTCAGAATAAATGATCGCATGCGGTACACCCGTGTTAAGGCTGTCGATTGTATATTGTGCCCCGTTTAGTTCAGCAACAATATCCTGCTTTAGGTTTTCGGGTGCGGTGAGCTTGACCCGCACAGAAGCCCCGCTGACTTTTGCGGCAATGACCCCGGCGACTGTTTCAAGGGTTAACGCATCTGAAGTAATCCCTTTTTCCACCGCATAGCGTGCAACACAACGGCCGCCGTTTCCGCACATCTCAGCAGAGGAACCGTCGTCATTATAGAAATCCCACTTGATGTCGGCCTTGTCAGAATTTTCGACAAAAATTACGCCATCCGCACCGACAGACATTTTGCGATCGCAGACCCGTTTGACGAAATCGACCTTTTTCGAGTTATCCATCACCGGCACCCGGTTATCGATAATGATGAAATCGTTGCCACTGCCACTCATTTTTGTGAATTGAATGGCCATGCGCTACCTTTATGCCTTTCGAAAAAAATTGTCAGATAATTTGGGTTAATTAAGATTTAGATGCAAAACCCCCTGGGTAGATTCCTACGAGGCTAAGCAATTCTATCACCCGCTACTGCTTGAGGCAATACCACCTTAATTCTGGGCAA
>CAZMBO010000041.1:11029-13695 GCA_964564655.1 uncultured Nitrospina sp.
ATCAAGTATTCTCTAAAACAATCTTTCCGATATGTTTATTGGTCTCAAATAGAGCGTGGGCTTCATTCGCCTGATCAAAGCTAAATTTTTCTTCATGAATAAGCGGCTCAATTAACCCCTCGTCTATCCACTTTGCAATACTTTCCAGTATAAAATTGTGATGGGCCCGACCTTTCCCTGTCAGCATTGGTAGAAGCATAAATACTAAATGCAAACTTAATCCTTTCATATGCATGGGTGCGAGGTCATGTTGATTTGTCCCAACAATACCGATCACTTGACCGCTGGTCTTTGCAGCTTTTAAAGATCTATCGAGATTGTCTGCACCAATAGTATCGAATACAACATCAAAGCCTTTACCTTCAGTGAGGCGTTGGGTATAGTCTTTAACCGATTCATCACGATAGAAAATAATTTCATCTGCTCCCAGCCTCTTGGCAATTTTGGCTTTTTCCTCAGAAGAAACCGTTGTTGCGACCCGAGCACCCTGCTGCTTGGCAAGTTGTATTCCTATATGACCCACCCCACCCGTGCCAGCATGAATAAGAATGTGGTCTCCCTTTTTTATATGCGCGCGGTCGAATAGCCCTTCCCACGCAGTGATAGCTACAAGGGGTAATGCGGCTGCCTCCGAAAAACTCAGCGCTTTAGGTTTCAAAGCAATCAAGTTACTATCTGCCAACATATATTCGGCTAATGCACCTTCAATATTTCCGGCTTCTCCCTGTAACCCCCCAGCACAACCGTAAATCTCATCACCTACTTTAAACGCGGTTACTCCTTCTCCTACTTCTGTTATGACCCCAGCCACATCCATATGAAGGGTTCCGGGTAATGCAGGGTTAATCTTGACTTTTCCTTTGAGGATCTTATGGTCAACAGGGTTAAGGCTTGAGGCTTTTACCCCAATCACAACATGGCCTTGTTTTATTTTTGGTTTATTAATTTCATCCTCAATAAACTTTGCAGCTTTCCCATATTCATGAACCCTGTACGCTTTCATACCTCACAACCCTCCGGTTAAACAAACCCCTGCCTATGATACATATAGGGATCAAATAAACAAGTTGATACAATATTAGAAAAAGCACTGAATACAGCTAGAATTAATGCAACCCCTGTTCCGGATACGAATCTAACAAGGCAGACGTTTATTTCAAAATCGAGAAATAATATTGTTCTAATTGAGGCAAGATAAATGCAACCCGCAGATGAAACTTACATCTTATATGGCATTTTTTTCGTTTTTGTGTTCCTAGGGCTTTTGTTTAATGTTGCAAAACGCCTCGGTTCCTCCAAAAATTTTCCACGGCCTAAAGATAAAAAGAACAAGTGAGTCACAAACTACAGTTTAAATTTGATAACAGCTTTGCCCGTAGCCTTGAAAGCTATTTCCACTACTGCGACCCAGAACCTGCGGTCGCTCCTAAATGGTTACAGTTCAACCATGGACTGGCCGAAGAACTGGGTCTCGATCCCGTCGCGCTCGATTCGGATACAGGTCTTGCGATTTTCTCCGGCAATGCGACAGCCGAGGGCTCAAAACCGCTAGCTCAAGCCTATGCCGGTCACCAGTTTGGCGGATTCTCACCACAATTGGGGGATGGCCGTGCGCTTCTTCTCGGTGAGATAACCGACACTCAACAACAGCGACGGGATATTCAATTGAAGGGGTCAGGCCGCACCCCATTCTCTCGTGGTGGAGATGGCAAGGCTGCTGTTGGCCCAGTATTGCGCGAATACCTGATTGGAGAAGCGATGCATGTGCTCGGTGTCCCGACGACACGAGCTCTAGCGGCCATAGCCACAGGGAAGGAAGTTTATCGGGAAAATATTCTTCCCGGTGCCATTCTCACCCGGGTTGCGGCGAGCCACATTCGCGTCGGGACCTTTCAGTATGGTGCGGCGCGCGGCAACGAAGATGAAGTCCGTAAACTCGCTGATTACGCAATTGCCAGGCACTATCCCGATACAGCCGAGGCGGAAAATCCGTATCTGGCTTTCTTCGCTGCTGTCGCCGATGCCCAGGCCGCCCTGGTGGCGCAGTGGATGAGTATTGGTTTCATTCATGGTGTGATGAACACAGACAATATGACGATCTCCGGTGAAACCATTGATTACGGACCCTGTGCCTTTATGGAAAGCTATGATCCTGGCACCGTGTTTAGCTCGATCGACCACGGTGGACGCTATTCCTATGCGAACCAGCCCCAGATCCTGGTCTGGAATCTTGCCCGATTGGCGGAACCGCTGATCCCCTTGGTCGATCCCGACCAAAAACGGGCGGTTGAATTACTGACCGAGACCATTGAGTGTATTCAGCCCCTCTACGAATCTTACTGGCTGACCAGAATGCGGTCTAAAATTGGTTTATCAAAGGAAGATTCTCTCGACTCGCAACTTATCCAGGACCTGCTAAAAGTGATGGAAGGCACAGATTTCACCCTTGCCTTCCGACGCCTCTCGCAGGTCTTGTGTGGGGATAGAGATATAGTAAGAAATCTGTTCAAAAAGCCAAATGACTTTGACGAATGGGAACAGCGTTGGCGAAAACGCTTGGAGCAGGAGGGAATTGCAACAGAGGAGACGGCCCAGGCAATGGACAGGGTCAACCCAATCTATATCCCACGGAACCATAAAGTTGAGGAAGCCCTTGCAGCCGCAAC
>CAZMBO010000042.1:0-13373 GCA_964564655.1 uncultured Nitrospina sp.
AAAATAGAGTGGAGCTGAGGGGGATCGAACCCCTGACCTCTTGAATGCCATTCAAGCGCGCTCCCAGCTGCGCCACAGCCCCAATTAAAAAGTTTAACTATAAAACACCTAAAGATTGATATTAGCGATAATACTTTCCCTGTCAAGAAGAAATTCTTTATGCTTTTGCAGCTATTGCCTTGTCAAGGTTTCACTATATAATACTTGGTAAGGTTTTTATTTTTCCTTTACCTATTCAAGTAAAAATAAAAACTCCTTTCTTCAAATCTATTAAATATTATGTTTAAAAAACTGCAACGGCGCATTAGAAATATTTTCATCACCGGGCTTCTAATCACCCTTCCCATTGCATTAACTTATTTCATCTTACAGTTTCTTTTTAAAAATCTCGATACATTATCCCCGGTTTTCACAAAAGTTTTGATCGATATGGGTGCTCCCATTCCGGAAGGATACCGAATTCCTGCCCTAGGGTTGGTTATAACATTACTTATCGTTCTTGCTGTCGGATGGTTCACGACAAACTTTTTTGGCAAACAAATGATCAATTTAGGTGAAAGCCTCGTCGAAAAAATTCCTTTTGTTCGCAAAATCTATAAAGGGTCCAAACAAGTGGTGCAATCAATCGCCCACGCCGATACTACTGCATTTCGCAAAGTAGTTTTACTTGAGTTTCCGCGCCGAGGAATGCTCGCTATAGGTTTTGTCACTGGCTCCGCGCGTGGTGAGGTTCAGGAGTACACCCGTGAAGAGGTACTTAATGTTTTTGTGCCCACTATGCCAAACCCCACCTCCGGTTTCCTTGTCTTCGCTCCCCCTGAAGATCTGACCGAAATTGACATGTCCATCGAAGATGGAATCAAATACGTTGTCTCAGGGGGAATCGTGGATACTGAAGGGCTGAAACTCACTGATGTAAAGGATATCAAGATTGAGCCACCCAAGTGATTTATCCCTCAACATTCTCTACCTGGACAATCATTTAATTGCAGTTTGCAAACCACCAGGAATTCTCACGCAAGCAGATTATTCCGGGTCCGAGTCTTTAATGGATCAGGTTAAAAAATGGATCCAGAATGAATTCCACAAACCTGGAAAGGTATTTCTTGGTTTGATTCACAGGCTCGACCGAAATGTATCTGGTGTAGTTTTATTTGCACGCACCTCAAAAGGCGCATCACGTTTATCCAAACAGTTTCGCGAAAAAACCACACAAAAAATCTATCGCGTTATCGTAGAAGGAAAACCGAACCCCAAACAAACAACACTTTCTCACCATCTGCGGAAAGAAAAATCTCTCAAGTCCACAGTTTTTCAACGACCAGGAAAAGATACGCAACACGCCGAATTAGAATATAAAATATTAGAAAACTATCCAGACTCCAGTCTTCTGGAAGTAAAACTATATACAGGAAGGTTTCACCAAATACGTGCACAACTTGCCTTCATAGGCCACCCTATTTCCGGAGACAAAAAATACGGTGCTGCCACAACCTTGCCCGACAAACAAATCGCTCTATATGCGCATCGACTGATTTTCGAACACCCAGTCAGCAAAGAAGAAGTTTGTGTGGAATCTCCGCCTCCCACCTATTGGCCGATGAGATGAAGAAGAGGAGGATTTGTTTTAGGAAGGAGTAGGTAAGGAACCCGGATTTGACTGCAACGAATCTTTAACCAAATCATCTTTTGTAGTATGGAAGCCCATGTCGATGGCAAGGGATATAAGAACTGGCACGAGAAATAGAGTAAAAATAGTCGAGATACTCAATCCACCAATCAATGCTGTTCCCATACCGCGATACAGTTCTGTTCCGGCACCTTCTCCAAATGCCAGTGGAATCATACCGAAAACACTTGAAATAACAGTCATCATGATGGGGCGCAATCGGGTTTGACAAGAAACCAGTAATGCCTGTCGCTCTTCCATGCCCGCCTTAATATTATTTAACATTTGGTGAACAATGAGGATGGCGTTGTTCACAACAATCCCTGCCAGGATAACCACCCCTAACTGCGTCAGGATATCAAATGTAATCCAGTTCCAACCATCTGCCATCGCCTGCGCGCCAGAAACGTTCCATTCATCTAGAATACTTTTTATATTTCCACGTTGGTACCAATTATTCCAGGTGATCCCAAGGAAAGAACCGGAGACGGCCAACACTACGGTGAGCATTACAATAAAAGGCCTGAGAAAAGATGAGAACAAAGCAACAAGAAGAAGATAAATAAATCCTAACGCATAGATAAAGCTGTTTTTTAAAGATTTTTCTGTTGAAGCTAACTCATCTGCAGAACCACCAATGCGCAATCCAAATTCTTCATTTAGGGTAAGGCGAGTGTCAGCCAATACGTTTTTCTCAACCCGATCAATGACTGTCTGCATAGGCACATCTTTTCGAACCTGTACCCGGAGTTTGATTGCCCGTTCAGTGCCAATATGATCGATCCTAGCGGGTCCAGCATCAATATTGATATCAGCCAAATGTCCAAGATGTGTCATCAATCCTTTATCTGTCCAAATTGCAAGGGAACGATAATCTTCCAGAGCTAGCCTTTGGTTGTTCTTTTCTTGAACGAAAACAAAATCAATCGGCTCACCCCGGTCATTGAATTCACCCAAGTATTTTCCTGCGTTGAGTGATTCAATAATATCGCCGATATCCTGCATATTCATATCTAACCGCGCAGCATCTTCTCTCCTCGGCATAAACCGAAGCTCAGGATTACCGAATTTAAATTCTGGTCGCACCGAATGCACACCATCAATTCCAGAAATTTTCCCGATCAAACTCATTGCTATATCTTTCAACTTAAGAATTTTGGGGCCTGTTATTTCCACCTCAAATGTTTTATCTGCCGATCGGAAAATAGGACGCTGTACGGCAAATGCGAAACGGTATCCGGGAATAGCAAAAATCTGTTGGCCCATTTCATTCGCTTTCACAGCCATTTTCACTTCACCTCGCTGACCCTTTGCCAGTTCCTTTTCAATAATAGCTCCTCCCCCATTAAAGCGAGGTGAAAACACCAAAAAATTTCGATTCACATCTTCCATACTCACAATCTTCTTTTCATACTCAGCCAAGTATTTCATATTTGTTTCAGCAGGGGAGCCCGCAACCGGTTCAATCAGCATGAACACCATGCTGGTGTTTCCATAAGGAAGATAATCTTTTTTCGGCAAAGTCTGACCGCTGTACCACAACATCCAACATACACCTGCGAGGATCCCAATACGTATCAAAATACTGCGTGGGGACTGACGAAGCACATATTCCATTAATCCTGAATAGGCATTACCAATACCTTTGCCTACCTTTACCAAAGGTCGAAATAAAGTTCTGTGAAAAAAACCGGGCGTGTATTCTTCCCCTGGTTTCAGTCTAATTAGTAAAGTTATTAGCGTAGGTATAACGGTTATCGAAACTAATAATGAGAGAGCTATGCAACCACTGATTGTAATGGCAATATCGCGAAACATTTGCCCGGCTTCTTCTTCAATGAAAACAATAGGAATAAACACAGCCAATGTAGTCAATGTAGAAGCCAAGACAGCCCCCCACACTTCTGATGCCCCATCGTAGGCAGCCTTGTATACACCTTTTTTCATTGTCAAATGACGAAAAATATTTTCCAAAACAACAATGGAATTGTCGACCACCATTCCTACGGCAAAAGCCATGCCGGCAAGTGAAATGATATTGATACTTCGTCCAAAAATTTTCAAAACAATAAATACCGACACCAAACTCACTGGAATACTGATCGCCACGATCAATAATGAACGCGCCGAACCCAGAAAGATCAACAACACTGCGACAGCAAGAAGGGCACCTAGACCTAGGTTTGACTTCACTAAATGCATAGCTTCATCAATATAGTCTACATCTTTGTGAACGATTTTTAATTTAAGCGGAACACCACGATTCAAAAGTTCTTGATTTAATTTCGTTACCCGTTGAGCAGTCAGATTGCAGGTCTCTACAACATTCGCGCCTGCTTTACGAATCACCCCAAATGCATTAGATAAACTTCCACTGATCCGAACTAAAGAATCCGTTCTTTGATAGCCATCTACCACTGTTGCAAAATCTCGTACCCTTATTGTCTTGTCACCATCCCGCTTTACCACTGTATCTAAAATATCTTTGGGGCTAAGAAACTCACCGAGCCCTCGAACTGTATAGGCACGATTCTCCTCATCGTGGAATCCTCCACGCGTGTTTTGATTTTCTTCTCTAAGGCGATCAATCACTTCTTTATAGGTCAAATGCAAACGCGCCATACTATAAGGATCGAACTCCACCCGCATTTCGCGATCTTCACCACCGAAATGCCAGACATCAGCAATTCCTTTCACCCGCCTTAAAGAAGGAACAATGATATCTTCTCCGATTTTGTACATATAATTCTGATCAAGGTCGGGCATTTTCTTATCGGGCTTATCAAAAACAATCCACATAATAGGACTCGAGTTATCACTTGATATCGAGCGTAAGGTAGGCTTATCTGCATTGACAGGCAGGTCTTTTACCTGCTGTAATTTGTTGTTCACATCCAGTACAGCAAGGTCCTTATCAACACCCCACTCAAACTCAAGTTTGATGGTGCTCAATCCATGCTGACTCGTAGAAGTCATTTTCTTCATTCCTTCGACAGACTCTAGTTGGTCTTCCAGTCGACGACTGATGTTACGTTCTACTTCATTTGGGGACAATCCGAGATATTCAGTTTTAACTTCTATTTGTGGTTTATCGACCGTGGGAGTCAACTGTCTTGGCAAAGTTTGAAAACACAAGACGCCCACGACTAATGCCATAACAATGATTACCGTAACTGTATGATAGTTACGAATAGACTGGTCTATAAGTTTCATCAGGTTTCCGAATTTTTTGCAGGAGTTTCCACAGAGAGTTTCCTAGACTCACTGTCTTTTGAAGCAGAACTGAAAGGGGTTTCTGTATTTGGTACCGGATTAGTTAAAAACACATTTACTCCGGGAAATACAGCGCCTGACCCTCTTAAAATCAAATCAACGTCAGCGTTTAATTGATGGGTGAAGTCTTTAATTTCGACAAAGTCGTCATGCTCTTTGAAAGCCTTGACAGGAACGAGATGAGCTTTCTTATCTTTCACGATATAAACAACCGTTCCCTTTTCAGAAATCACCAAAGAAACTGCTGGAACGTGAAGAACATTTTTGCGTACTCCAAAATTTAAAGTGCTTTCAAGGGTCAACCCTGGAAACATTACTGGGTCCGGGTCTGGTAAATCAATTTGGACTTTGATATTTCCTGAGTAAATATTCGCATCAGGAATCACTCGAACCAAACGTGCTAGGTTGTTTTGGTACTTGAACTTGACACCCAACTCTTTTACAAAAAATTGAGCCTTTTTCAGTTTTTTTAATTTATTTCGATAGTTCTGCGGTACTTCAAGAACCGCTTTCAATCTTGATGAACCTATCATTCGCACAATTGCTGTTCCCGAATTGACAATAGCACCCTGCTCTATTTCCTTGGCAATAATCACCCCTCCAAACGGAGCAACAATATTTACCTTCGAAAGGTTTAACTCGGCGACCGCAACCTGCTTGCGGATGGCTTGCATCTCAGATTCCAACTTTTCAATGTCTTCAGAGCGTGACTTCATGCCCGCAGCCTGTTCAGCCTGACTGGCTACTAAAGTTGCAATTGCTTGACTTACTTTATCTTCTGCTGAGTCGAGAGCAGACTGAGCAAGGACTTTTTGATCGACCAACTGTTTTGTTCTCCCCAATTCAATCTTCGCAAGATCTAAGGAACTTTGTGCCGCCCGGGTTTTGGCATCCAACCGGTCCTTATCCTCCTGCCTCAGACCTTCCTGGGCTTTTTTGAGTTCCTTTTGTGAAGCCGACAAATCTGCGCGTAACCTATCTAAAGTCAGCTCGTATTCTCTTGGGTCGATTTGTGCAACTAGGTCACCGGCTTTTACATTCATTCCTTCTTCAATCGCAATGCGTGCCACCCTGCCACGGATTTCAGAAGCAATGGTCACTCTTTGCTCAGCTTGAATATTACCGACTGCCCGTACCTCATCTACAATATCCATATAGACGACTTTGCCAATCTGCACCGGAAGCGCGAATTTCTTCTTTCCAGCTTTTGACTTTTCTTCCTTTGCAGGCACACAAGAAGACAAAATCAATATAATAAGTGCCAAAGAAGTACCCAATTTGTAATTCAAATTTCTGATATAATTCTGCATTTACCTAAAGTTATTTTACGGTCTGAGTTTCTTTAAAATTTTATCACAATAGCTAAAGTAAGGTTTTCAAACACATCCATGAGTTCTTCTTACCCTTCTGACGAGTTCGAATATCAATTATTAGATACCGGTTCTTTTCAAAAACTAGAACAGTTTGGTCCACATCGATTTTGTCGTCCCGCACCGCAGGCTCTTTGGCCGAAATCCCTTCCTGCCTCCGAATGGGAAAAAGCAGAAGGAGAATATAAATACTTTAAAGGCAAAGATACCGGCGGCGAATGGAAGCTACATAGCCCCCTGCCTAAAAACGGATGGCAGATCAAGTTCCGCGATATCGTTTTCAAAGTACAACCCACTGGATTTGGACATATCGGAATTTTTCCCGAACAAGCCCCCAATTGGCTCTGGATAATAGATCAGCTTAAACTGCTTAACGGCAAAGAAATCAAAATACTTAACGTTTTTGGCTACACTGGGGGTAGCACACTGGCCGCTGCCTCGGCAGGTGCCCATGTCACCCATTTAGATGCCTCAAAGGCCTCTGTCAACTGGGCGCGGCAAAATCTGGAACTGTCCGGTCTGAGTGATCGACCAGTTCGCTGGATTGTCGAAGATGCAATGAAATATATTCAAAGAGAATACAGGCGTGGCAATAAATATGACGCGATTATCATGGATCCGCCATCTTTCGGGCGCGGACCCAAAGGGGAGGTATGGCAGATCGAAGATAAACTTTCCGAACTCATGGAAGCTTGCAAGAATATTCTTACTGACTCACCAGTTTTTTTGCTCTTCACCACACACTCACCTGGATTTTCATCCCTGACACTTGAGAATATGTTACGGACCTATCTACCTTCCACCCATAACGGTCATTTCGAAACAGGAGAAATGTTCATCCCCGACAATTCCAACGGACTCAATCTCCCCAATGGATTCTTCTGCCGCTACCGATCATAACCTAACAGCAGAAACCCGTAAGCCGAGATCAATATGCCTAAGTTTTTTCACTTTTAAATAGGTAGAGTATAATGCCATCTTATTTATTCCACCAAAATCAGAAAGTTTAGGTATGGCTTTTTACAAATATTTAAAATCTCATGCGGAAAGGCAACCCGACTCCGCTGCTATTATTGAAGGGAATTCTACGGTTACTTATAGTGAATTTTGCGAACAAGTCGAATCGTTTGCAGCGGCTCTTTCCAAATTACCTCTCAACTCAAATAGTAAAGTTGGCCTTTTGTGCTTGAATCAGAAAGAACACCTTGTAGCCATGTTTGGTTGCCTGTTAAAAGGAGTTCCCTTTATACCTTTCAATTTTCTTTTGAAACCGGATGACCTGATTTTCATAGCACAGGATGCGGGTATCGATACCTTGGTCGTCGATTCCGCTTTTGTAAAACCCGAAGTCCTTCCATTTTTTAAATTTTTCCCCAATAAAATTCTCGTTGGCCCCGCTGACTCAGGTCAAGTGGGAGAGGGAACGCATCGCTTTGAAGAGTTTTTAAAGTCCGGAAAAAATGAAAATGCATTCACAAAACATCAAAGGAAAGCGGGAATCCCCGATGTAATCCTTTATACCTCAGGCACCACCGCCAAACCCAAAGGGGTGATGCTCAATGAAGACCAGTTTGATGAAAACTGCACCGGGTTCCTGGAACATTTGGATATCAGCCCTGAAGACAGTGCTATTATTGCCCTGCCTTTGTTTCATTCGTTCGGCAATATCATGGCCCTGGTTTTTTGCCGTGTCGGAGCAACATTGATTCTTCTCAAGCAATTCCAACCTAAAACAATTCTAGCTTCTATCGCGACACACAAAGCCACGTTTCTACCACTCGTGCCAACAATCTATTCTTTTCTCGTAGATCTTTATGAGCGCGGTAGCTATGACATTTCTTCTTTACACACTTGCATTTCTGGTGGTGCGGCGTTACCAGAAGCACTCCTTAAGAAAGTTGAAGAAGTTTTAGGTGTCACGGTAATTGAAGGGTACGGTCTTACCGAAACTTCTCCGGTAATCTCCGTTAATCGAATGCGTGATGGAAGTGTTCCTGGCTCAGTCGGCCCAGTTTTGCCCAATATCGATGTAATTATTGTTGACGATTCCGGAAATGAGGTAGGCCCTGAGCAGGTAGGAGAAATTCTTGTTAAAGGCAAAACGGTAATGAGTGGTTACTGGAATCGCCTGGAAGAAACTCGGGAGATCATCCAATCGGATGGCTGGCTGAAAACAGGTGACCTGGGCCATCTCGATAAAAAAGGACGACTCTATATTTCTGCAGGCAGAAAAAAAGATCTCATCATCCGAGCAGGAGAAAATGTTTCCCCATTAGCTATTGAAAACACATTGATGGGTCATCCGGCACCGGCAGAAGTTGCAGCTGTTGGTATCCCGGATAAACGAGTTGGAGAAAAAGTGAAAGTCTGTATTGTATTGCGAGAAGGGGCAGAGGCGACGGAGCATGAACTCAAAGATTTTTGCAGGAAAAAGCTGCCCCCATTCATGACCCCCGATATCATCGAGTTTCACGACTCACTTCCTAAAACGGCTACGGGAAAAATTATTAAAGACCAGTTGAAATAAAGCGGCGGGAAATTTAATCTCAAAAAAGATAACCTGAGGTCCGCCAGCCTCTCCCTTTAATGGGAAGAAGCTGGCAACCTTGGGGGTTTTCCAGGTTTAATATCCGAAACTAAAGAACGCAACGGAATCCGAAAAGATCAATCCGGTAATCTACCACAAAACCTTTTCTGGCTGCTGAACGTTGACTGTTTGCGTCGCTTGCCCAGGATCCGCCACGGAGGACTTTTCGAACCCCTCCTCCTTTTCGGTCTGTAGGATTGGTGCGTACGGGTCCTTTTGGATTATCTTTAGGGCTTTTACTATAATATTTGTCATCCATCCAATCCGCGGTCCATTCGTACACATTTCCTACCATATCATGAAGTCCCCAGGGGTTGGCTGGGAATGAACCGACGGGAGCTGTATATGGAAATCCATCGGTAATATTTTTCGCGCTAATATTCAGGTCACAAGTACTATCGCATAAGTTAGATTTACCGGTTTCGAACTCATCTCCCCAGTAATATTTTGTGGTTGTCCCGGCTCGTGCTGCATACTCCCATTCCGCTTCTGTTGGCAATCTTTTATTATTTTTCTTACAGAATCCTTTGGCTTCATGCCAGGTCACTCTGTCAACAGGTCGATCAGCACCTTTAAAGCGTGCAGGATTGTGACCCATGACAGATTGAAACAAGCCTTGGCTTACCTCGTACTTGTCCATTTGAAAAGATTTCAAACAGACCTCATGTACAGGTCTTTCTGAAGCTGCTCCTAGATTGGAGCCCATTTTGAAACATCCTCCCTTCACTTCAACCATTTCAACCGGGCCTTTGGTTCCAGCCTTGTCGATCAATATATCTTCTACCTTGACATGCAATTCATTAACATAGTCATAAATCCGGCGTGGCACACCTTTATATTTTAATCTGGCGTCTGAATGGGGGATGAGCAGCATTTTCCCCGTTTTTAAATTGAAGAGACGGTAATAAAGAACGGGCTTGGCTTCTTCGCCATCCACATAATTTCTCATATTATTCTTTCCATCGTCCGGCGGAACAACTTTCTCATCGACAATCTCAGCTTCGAATGTTTGTGCATCGTCCAATAAAGTTACTTCAACAATATTCCTTTTAATAATCTTCATAGCCAAAATGCGATCCACAAGCTGTTTGGTTTCTCTATATTTTTTTAATTGGAATTTTGTTTCCGCCAAACCGCGCATGATACGCCAACTATCGGGATCCATTTTGAGGGCGGAAGAATAATATTTTTCTGCTTCATCCATTTTACCCAATTTAAAAGCAGCATCGCCCTTGGAGGTTTCTTCCTGGACACTTGCAAAAACCAAAACTGGGGAAAAAATTAATACAAAAATGCTCCACCGGAGCAATTGTTTTGTTGAAGAAAAACTAAAACACATGACAAATAAACTCCTAAAAACTTTGAGTAGTAAATTTTTAAATATTAATTAAATGAATTTATGTAGTATATACAATCTTGGGGGATTTTTGCTAGTTTCTCTTTTTTTTATGCGGTTTTTTTTCAGACAATGAGGGCTCATCCGATGAATTCTCATCCTGCTTGGTTTTTTGTTTCTTCAAATCGTCCCAACCAGAATCGCTCTTCTTCTTTTTATTATGCCGCTCCCTCTTTGGGAAATAATCTATTTCATCAATCATTTATTTGCCTTCTCTTGAATAATGGATCTGATTCAATTGATCATTGGGCCTTGTATTACAGAGTTGCATACTTCGATCCAGTGTTCTAGGCTTTTTCTATTCTTATTGATACTAAATTATATCATAGCTAGTTTTCTGTGCACGAAACCTAATTCGGATCTAAGTGGATTGCATAGTTCAATATCTTGAAAACACAAGTTCAAACGCTTATACTTCCGACAAGATGCCCTCAGCATTTCCTGCACCTTTTGTGTTAATACCGATTTTACTGAAATGAAAACATATTTTATTACAGGCGGCGCCGGATTCATCGGTGGAAACTTTATCCTAAACCTAATGAAATCCCGTCAGGCTAAGGTCATCAACTTCGACAAGCTTACCTATGCAGGGAATTTAGACACACTGGCTTTCTTAAAAAGTGACCCGGATTATAAATTTATCCAAGGCGATATTTGCGATAGGGAAAAACTTGCTCGAATATTTGAAAGTTATGAGATTGACGTTGTTGTCCATTTCGCTGCTGAATCTCATGTAGACAGATCCATAGATACTCCAGATGCTTTTATCCAAACCAATGTTGTTGGAACATTTGAGTTGCTGGAAGCGGCTAAACTATATGTTGAGTCAAAAGTTCTAAACCGAAAGAAAAATTTTCGTTTTCTTCATGTTTCCACTGATGAGGTTTATGGTTCTCTAGGGGAAACCGGCCTATTCACGGAGGAGACCCCCTATGCACCCAATTCACCCTATGCGGCTTCTAAAGCTTCATCCGATCATCTAGTGCGAGCTTATTTTAAAACCTTTGGCCTGCCGGTACTGACCACAAACTGTTCTAACAATTATGGGCCTTACCAGTTTCCTGAAAAATTATTACCGTTAATGATATATAACGCACTCAGAGGCGAGCCACTTCCAATTTATGGAGATGGTAAACAAGTTCGTGATTGGTTATTTGTTGAAGATCATTGCAAAGCAATCCTTCACGTTCTGGAAAAAGGGAAAGTGGGGCAGGTTTATAATATTGGCGGACATAATGAAAAAACTAATTTAGAGGTCGTCCAGATTCTTTGCAAAATTTTAGATGAATTGGTTCCGGATTCAAAATTTCGTCCCCATAAAAACCTTATCCAACATGTGACTGATCGACCAGGTCATGACCGACGTTATGCCATTGATGCGAGTAAAATTCAAAACCAACTGGGATGGAAACCTCAAGAATCATTTGAAAGCGGTCTTCGCAAAACCGTGCAATGGTATTTGGACAATAAAGATTGGGTAGACCGCGTCATGTCCGGAGCATATAGAGGAGAACGACTCGGCCTTGAAAAACCTTAAGGAATCTTCAAAATGATTAATAAAGGAATAATACTTGCGGGAGGCTCAGGAACCCGACTCTATCCTTTGACGCAGGTTGTTAGCAAGCAGTTGATGCCACTTTATGATAAGCCAATGATTTATTATCCATTGTGCACGCTTTTACTGGCTAATATACGCGATATTTTTATCATAACCACACCTCAGGACCGAACTCTGTTTCAAGAGTTACTCAAAGACGGCAGCCAGTGGGGTGTCAATATTACTTATGGAATCCAGCCCAGCCCCGACGGATTGGCACAAGCGTTCCTTATTGGAAAAGATTTTGTTGGTAATGAGGGTTGTAGCCTTATTCTTGGTGATAATGTTTTTTACGGCACCGAACTTCCGGATTTATTGGAAGCAGCTCAAAAACGTGAAGAGGGAGCAACCGTATTTGGATATTGGGTCAAGGATCCGCAAAACTATGGTGTCGTAGACTTTGATGATCAGGATAGGGTTGTCGATGTTCAAGAAAAACCTGATAAACCTAAATCCCATTACGCCATAACCGGATTATATTTCTACGACAATCAGGTGGTGGATATTGCGGGCTCGATCGAACCCTCCGACAGAGGCGAATTGGAAATCACCGATGTGAATCGAGTTTACCTACAACAGTCTCAATTATCTGTCGAAAAAATTAGCCGAGGCTTTACATGGTTGGACACAGGGTCGCATGACTCTTTGCTTAATGCCTCCAACTTTATTGAAACCATACAAAAACGTCAGGGACTCATGGTTTGCTGTCCCGAAGAGATCGCCTTCAGTAAAGGTTGGATTTTAGCGGAAGATGTTGCAAGGCTTGCTAAAAATTTGAAAAAAAATAATTACGGCCAATATTTGACGCGTTTGATATCCAATCTATAAACAGAGTGCCGCCCACTCTGTTTAATATTGGTCTTTTAAAACTGCTCGCCTATGAAAATTCTTCTCACAGGAAAAACCGGACAAATTGGTGAGGAATTAAATAACATTGTTGGTGATTTAGGAAACCTTATTACTGTTGATAAGGAACAATTGGATCTTTCCAAACCTAACTCGATAGAACCAGTAATTTTAGACATTAAACCAGACATTATTATTAATCCTGCAGCCTATACAGCGGTTGATAAAGCTGAAAAAGAGCCTGACCTAGCAATGACAGTAAATGCCATTGCCCCTGGCTTATTAGCAAAAGCAGCAAGAAAAGTTGGGGCAGGACTGATCCATTATTCCACGGACTATGTATTTGATGGTTGCTCTGAGATTCCTTATAAAGAAGAAGACCCTCCCAATCCTTTGAATGTTTATGGCAAAACTAAACTTGCAGGAGAAAAAGCCCTGGCCGAAGCTGGAGTTCCATTCCTGATAATAAGAACCGGTTGGGTTTATAGTCTTCACGGTAAAAACTTTTTAAGAACTATTAAAAAGCTGACAGAAGAAAAGGACATAATTCAAGTTATTGACGATCAAATTGGAGCCCCTACCTGGGCTCGTTCCGTTGCTCTGAAAACACATCAAATCCTCAAACAATGTTTAAA
>CAZMBO010000043.1:0-13311 GCA_964564655.1 uncultured Nitrospina sp.
GGATTTTGAAGACTGTATCAAGTTTAATAGTTCACTTCTTTTACCAAGCAACCGCGCTTTTATTTTTAAAATTTCAGGGCTTAACTTAAGAGCCTGTATTTTATATTTTTTTGGAGCGGATTTTTTCTTAGCTGTGGAGTTTTGCTTTACTTTTTTTGTTGCAGCTTTTTTAGGCACCGCTTTTCTAATTTTTTTCTTTACGGGGGCTTTCTTTTTTATTTTCTTTTTAGTTGCGCTTTTCTTCCCGGGAGACTTTTTCTTAGCTACTTTTTTCTTTACGGGAGCTTTCTTTTTTGTCGCTTTTTTTTTCTTCGTCGCCATTCTTGAATCTCCTATTATGGCACTCAAAGGTGAAGTCAATTGAGAAAAAACCTAAATTTTCATCTATTTAGAAGAAAATTTGTAGAACCTTATCACCTGCAAAAATAAAGTACAAGCCTTTATTTTCGATAATTAATTTGACTAGATTGTCATATAGGGGATTTCTGAGACGAATTTCTACCATTTTTGGTGAATTTAATGAATATTAAAGCTCATAATCAACTACTACAGATGATGAACATAAAGAACGCATTATTTTAACAACTGGCAAATGATTTTCATGGGTTCCATATGTTTTTAAACCTTCTTTGTTTTCAAAATGTGCTGTGAGGACGATGTCGTAGCTTCGGTCCGATTCCAAAAAATCGGTTCCTATTTCAATAGACTTTAAAGTTTCAATTTTTCCTTCCAAACTTCGTAGTGAATTTATAGCGAGTTCCATATTTTCGGAAGTCTTTTCGGTTAGTTTAAACATGACAATATGTTTGACCATTTATTTTCCTCCAAGCGCAATTAAATATTAATATATTTAGTATAATAAATACTGATGCATATTAATTTTTTTAAAAGCACTAATCATATATTTTTATAAACCTTTAATACTATTAAAATTCATAATATGTCTTGGTGGATGGGAGCGGGTTTAGGATTTTTGCGTGGGGGGCCTTTTGGGGCTGTTGTGGGCGGTGTCGCTGAACACTTCCTAGGGAAAAAACTGCAGAGCAAACTAAATAAGAGCTTGCCAGGCATTCACAAAAAAGGGGATTTTATAACTTGCCTGGTAATTGTTTTAACTCGAGTAGGTATGCTTCACGGTCCATTGAGTCAAAATCAAATTGGGGTTATTCACAAGTTTTTCCTTAAAAATTTTAATTTTATTGCGTCTGATTTCAAAGCAATTGATCCCTTAATCCGGGAAGTGCAAAATAAAAACCCAAATATAGATAGATTCGTTGAAGAGTACAAAAACTCCTGCAAGAATAATTACAATCTTTTGTTAATCGCTCTTTGCTATCAGATTTCTTTAGTAGAAAATAATTTAAACGATGAAACGGAAAGTTTGCTTAAAAAAATTGCTCTTCAGTTAGATATTTCTTATGACCAGCATAATAGAATAAGAGAGAAATATTCTCTTGAGGCATTCAAAACTCCCTATCATATATTGAAAATTTCTTCAGATGCTTCAAATGAAGAGGTAAAAAAGGCTTATCGAAGCTTGATTAAATCTTGCCATCCAGACAGGGTTGTTCATGAGGGAGAGGAAGCAACCGAAGCAGCACATTTAAAATTTTTGGAGATTCAAGCTGCTTATCATGAGTTGGAAAATGTTAGAGGACTTTAAACTGTTTTTTTAGGATTATTATTTTTCGTGTCCTCTAATTTTCTAACGATGAGGGATTGAATTTTTCTTTTGGTGGAATCTTTGACTGTCAAACGGTAAGGTCCTGCAATAATCTGGTCTCCAGGGTGTGGGATCTTCTCCAGACGGTCGATCACCAATCCTGCAATGGTTTCGAAGTCTCCTCCAGGGAGATCCCAATCCAATGTTTCATTGAGCACACTTATTTCCGTACTACCCTCGACCAGGAACCCACCTTCAGCATAAGGCTGGTATGATTTTTCAGGTTTGTCATATTCATCCTCAATTTCTCCAACGATTTTTTCAAGCAGGTCCTCAATGGTGACGAGACCGATGCAACCTCCATATTCATCTACCACAAAAGCCATATGCAAACCACCTTGTTGTAGTTCTTTTAGCAGGTCATCAATTTTTTTATTGGGAGGAATATAATGTGCAGGTCGGATTAAGCTTGTGATGGGGGTGTTGTCCATATCCTGATCTAACAGATCAAAGGCATTGAGGATACCAATTAAGTTATGCATTCGCTCATGGAAAACCGGCAATCTGGAGAACGCCGAGTCATTTGCTATCTCATGTGCTTCCTTCAGATTGGATGTGTCTTTTATTGCAGTCATTTGAACCAGGGGTACCATGCACTGTTCTGCAGTGAGTTCACCGAAGTTAAATATGTTGTGGATTATTTTTTTTTCCGTGGTTCCTAGGTCAACAGTTTGCGAATCCAGACTCAACACCTTTCTCAACTGATCTCGACTGAAAGTGAATGTTTTTTCAGTTGCCCCTTCTGGAACCTTACTGGTTAAATTTTGGGAAGTATTGGACAACCACTTGACCAGAGGCCCCATGCACTTAGAGAAAAGGTTTAAGGGGTAGATCATTAACAACATCAGGCTATCGGCGCGATTTTGGAAAATTACCTTAGGTATAATTTCTCCACCAAAAAAGACTAGAGGGAAAATAATTAGCATGGCTATCCATTCGCCAAAGTTACCGAACTGCGCAACCATAAAAGCAGTAAATATAGCCGTACTAGTTACCATGGCAAGATTAGTGCCCAGTGACGTTGTTGTGAAAAGTTTTTCGGGATTGTCCAAAAGTTTTAAGATAGCTTGTGCTGCTGAGTTACCTTCTTCGGCCAGTTTTTTCATTTTAATCCGATTGACTGACACCATGCCGATCTCGGAACCGGAAAAAAATGCTTCCATCATTATGGCCAGTAATACCCAAAAGATTGTAGTTGTAGGTTCCATTATGTTGTTTCAGTGTTAATCTGTGCTGATTTTTCCGGGGCAACCGAACGTTTGAGGTGGGTTAAGTGGAGCTTTAATATTCTTGAGCCCTTCATTTTTTCTACACGGAATTTAAAGTTTTCTAAAGTTGTTGATTCACCAGACCGGGGAATTCTGCCAAACAATCCGAAAACCAAACCCCCAACCGTATCATAGTCACTCTCTGGCAAATTACTTTCGAAAGCATCGTTAAATTCGGAAAGACTCAAGCTTCCAGACAGCCTATATTGATTTTCAGTGATTTTTAATAGAGGTTCCTCATCTTTTCGCATTTCACTGTCAATCTCGCCAACCAATTCTTCGATAATATCTTCCAGAGTAACGAGACCACTTACACTTCCATATTCATCCAGTACTATTGCCATATGCCTTTTCAATTTCCTGAACTCTTCCAACATTTCCTTAATCATTTTGGTTTTAGGAACTACCACGGCAGGGTGGAGTATGCTTTTCAAATTTACTTTTTCTTTTGGTAAATGTTTAAGGCGGGTTAGGTCTTTTGTAAAAAGGATACCCAAAACTTCTTCTTTATCCCCATATACAGGAACTCTGGAGTAAAAATTTTCAACAATTCTTGGAAGAATTTTGTCCAGACTATCTTTGATATTTACCGTGAACATATCAATTTTAGGCGTCATAACTTCGCCCACTGTTGTTTCCCCAAATTCGATGGCTTTATGTATCAAATCACTTTCGTCCGAGTCGATAACACCTTCCCCTTCTCCAACTTGGACCATGGTCCGAAACTCTTCATCGGATATGGATGATTCTTTATGCGAATGAGTCAAAATGCCAAAGTAGCGCATTATTCTCTCAGTCCAGGAATTGAAAAGCTTTTGCGCTGGTTGAACGATATTAGCAAAGGCTTTTAATGGAAAAGCTGCTAAAAGAGCATAGGGTTGGGCATATTTTAAAGAAATACTTTTGGGCACAATTTCGCCGAGGAAAAGAAGTAACAAAGTACTAACACCTATTGCTATTCCCAGCCCTATGTTACCAAATAGGCTAATAGTAATAGAGGTAATGACAACAGAAATACCAATATTGACCAGTTCGTTGCCGATATAGATTGTGATCAGGAGCTCGCGCGGTTTCTGAAGGAGAGAATGAACCAAGCGCCCGGATCGCCCTTTTTGTCCTGCCACTTCTTTTTGTTGAAGGGGATTAAGCGAAAAGAAAGCAACTTCGCAAGCCGAAAAAAAGGCTGAGCAAAAGAATAGGAACAGGAGTAGTAGCGACCGCGGAAATAATGAGTCGTCCAAAGTTTTTAAGAAACCTCAAGCTTGGCTAGCACTTGTTTATTGATTTAAATAAACCTAGGTGGCGGCAATTTTTTATAACCGGAAACTTTTAATTTCAAAAGTGACTAAATCCGGGTGATCGGGAAAAAGTTATTCTTTTCCCATTTTTCTTTAAAAGAGAAACTTTATTAGATGACTTAGTAATTTCCCCAATATGTGTCACAAGTGCTTTGGCCTTTTTAAACTGCCTATATAAATTTTTAACACCATCGGATGGCAAAGTAAATAGTAATTCATAATCTTCGCCACCGTTTAAAATTAAAGGTAAAGATTCCCAATTATTTTCAGAACAAACTTTTGAAAAGGTCTGCGATTGAGGCAATTTTTCTTCATAGATTAAAGCACCAGTTCCAGATTGCTTGCAGATATGCTGCAGGTCTTGAACAAGCCCATCGCTTATATCTATCATGGATGTGATTTTGCAGGTGGATCTGGTTAATAGTTGGCTTTCTTTTAACCTGGGAATGGGGTGGAGGTGTTTTTTAAGGAGATGTTTTCTTGATTTGGAAGAACACTTCAATTGTTTGTTAGATAGCATTTTTAATCCTAGGCTGGAATCGCCTAATGTTCCTGTTGTGAAAATCATGTCACCTTTTTTTGCTCCCTTTCGGGTAAACAACTTTCCTCGCTTGGCTTCTCCAAGTATTGTGATATTGATGAAAAAACTGCTTGGAGATGAAACCGTATCTCCACCAAAAAGTTCGACATTATAAAGCGTACAAACTTTATGGATTCCTTTGTACAGTTGGTCAAGAAAAGAAATCGAAATTTTTTTAGATATTCCCAGAGTTATTAAAACTTTGGTCGGGATTCCCCCCATTGCTGCAATGTCGCTAAGGTTGACCGCAATTGCTTTTTGACCTAATTGTTCAGGCGAAATTGTTGAACATTTAAAGTGAACATTTTCAACCAATGCATCTGTGGAGATTAATTGGTATTTGGATGCGCTTGCAGAATAAACAGCACAATCATCACCAAGAGGTAAAACTGTGTCATTTGCTTGATGCTTAAAATTTTTGGATAAGCGTTCAATTAAGCCGAATTCACCCAGATCTTTGAGATTTGTCATAACTTAGTTTGGAGGGAATGTTTAATAAATATTTATTTCCTATTTGTTAATAGGCACAAAATTTAATATTAAAGTTTAGCCTATTGAGGCTTAAGAAGATCCCGGGTGAGACTGTCGACATCAAATTTCTTTTCAATTTTTATAAAAATTTTACTGCCTTCCTCTAGGCCTGATTTCTGCAGTTCATGAATAAAACAGGTTAGCTCTATATGTTCACCAGTTTCCGGAACCCAAATAGTTAGCTCTCGGAACTGATCCGCCTTATTAGGCGGAGTTGTTAATTCAGTTATTTCTCCCTCGAGTAAAAGCATACTCCGATTTCCTTTCTATTTTTAGATGCTGCAAAAATTTAAGCGGAACAACTTGTTTGTCGGCTCAAAAATCCCTGAGGTGTATCCTGCGAGTAGAGATCGGCATCGATATCGTATTTTTGGAAAAGCTCAGGCCGATCCTCAAAAGGACTCTCCATTAGAATTCGCAGTCGTTTCACCTCTGAAAAGTCCGATTCTTTTAACGCTTTTTCCAAGGCTCGTTGTACTAGATGGGTTCTCAAGATATACTTTGGGTTAACCGCATCCATTCTTTTTTTTCGCTCTTCATGGTCGACACCTTGTCGTTCACAAAGGTTAAGATATTTGTCTAACCAAGAATGCCATTCTACAGGGAATTGCATTTTTTCTATATGGCATGGGAAATTTGCAAGGAGGCGGAAAAAGTTTGAGTAATCCTGTTGATATTTTTGTAACAGGTAAAACATTTCTTGTATTAACTGACTAAAGTCTGCATCGAGAATGGATAGTCCAAGCTTGAGCCCCATTTCTTCTCTGTAAAATCCATTGAATAAAGACTGGTATTGCTTGACTTCTTCCTGCAATTGATCTGAACTTACCAAGGGGATTAGTGTTTCTGCTAGTTTATTCAGGTTCCAGAATCCAATTTCTGCTTGTTTTTGATACGCATACCTTCCATGGGTGTCTGAAGAATTTGGTGTGTAGCTAGGATTAAATCCATCAATAAAACCATATGGGCCGTAGTCAAAAGTTGTTCCTGTTATTGTCATATTATCAGTATTCATTACACCATGAACAAATCCGACCGCTTGCCATTTGGAAATTAACTGTGCGGTGAGGGTTAAGACTCTTTTAAAGAAAATTCTGTACTTCTCAGGCTCATCCCATAAGTCATTATGATAGTTTTGAATAGCAAAATCTGCCAGGCGCTTTACATTTTTTGGCTGGTTGGTATGGTGGAAATACTCAAAACTACCAAAACGTATGTGGCAGTCTGCAACCCGCACCAAAATAGCAGCTAATTCAGGCTTTTGCCGGTAAATAAGTTCTCTAATACCGATGACAGCCAGAGAACGTGTTGAGGGAATACCTAAGCCATTCAATGCCTCGCTTCCCAAGTGTTCCCGGATGGAAGATTGCAAGGTCGCTCGACCATCAAACCCTCTTGCAAATCGAGTGGGGCCAGCACCTTTCAAATAAATATCCCACCTAATATTTTCTTTATTTAAGACTTCTCCGAGCAGGAGACCTCGACCATCCCCCAGCCTGGGATTATACGAGCCAAATTGATGACCGGAATAAGCCATCGCCAGAGGTCGAGCTCCTTCCATAGGCTGGTTGCCGCTGAATTTTTCCAGGAAGCCCGATCCTCCATCAGAAGGAAGATCTAACAATGCGCCTACAGAGGGGGAGTAGTCCACAAGATAGGGGTCTGTAACTGGGTCAGGTTGTTTTTCCTGGTAAAACTCTGGCCCCAAGTCGATAAAACGGTTTTTAAATTTTAAGTTTTGGCAAGAGGGCAAAGGTTTTTACGGTTCAGTTCAAAAAAATAGAATTCCTATGTTCTACCTATGTCGATGAAATATCAGGGGAGTTGGATTCTTTTTTTTAAGTGAAGCTTTAGACAGGTATAGAGAATGAGAATAGTTTGTTAGTCATGTGTAAGAGCGTTTTATTTAATATTTTGTACCAACCATACATGATGTTTGGCATCTTTAGTAAGAAACCATAACGAAGAGCCGACTTTAAACAGTACCAGCCAAGCTGCTGAGCCTCCCTTTTGGCAGGTTTTCTTCTGGTGTTTGCCTTGATAAATTTCTTCTATGTATGAAACTTGATCGCAGGTGGTGGAAGTCCAGTAATAATGAGCCCTGCTATGATCGAAGATAGGGTTGATCCAAGATTTTTTACCGCTGGCATTGACAACTTTTTCAGGAGAAAGAAGTGTTTGGAGTTCAGGTAAAGTAGGGAGTCGCCATTCAGAACTTCCTGCAAAACTTTCGCTATTTGCAAAAGCATGGGCATCTTTCAACGTAAATCTCTTATCAATTCCTTTTTTGAGCCAACGGAGTTTGTTGACTTTATCTGTAATGGTTTCATCGCCATTATCTACGAATTCAGGAGGGGGTAGTTTTGGCAAGCCGACTTCGCTTACGTTTTTGCATTCTTTTAACAAGGGGGCAGAACCAGGACAGGCATTCAATATGGAAAAATGATCCATTTTTTGCATCATGGCGCAAATATCTTTTAGTTTGCATTTAGCAAAAGAAGGAACCGCCTGGGAAAGTAAAACTACCAAAGTCAAAAGCACGATTCGCATTTTTAAACTCCTAATAGGTGCAAAATTATGTAACGGATCAATTGAGGCCGATCTTGTTCATCTTGTTTAAAAACTACCCGTGAGGATACTATACTTTATGTCTGTGTATAAATTAAAAGTATTTCGTGTTTATTATCCTATATTTTAGCCAAAAGCTATTTTATTTAGCTCTAAAAGAGCGTCCTTGCTTTTCATTTCAATAAATAAGTCAGTATTTACTATTTTATTGCTAGAAGTATCAGGGTTGATGTTGATGACGACCGCTCCCCTTTGAATTAGATGAAGCGCAATATAATCATTAGTGGGTACGGCTCCTGAGCTTCCTACCAGAATTGCCAAGTCTACAGGTTCCTGTAAAAATTTTTTAAAATTAATTTCCTGTTCGGGATGGCCGGTGTATTCCCCGTCCCCAAACATCAGGATATGAGGGCGCGCAATTCCGCGACATTGGATACAAGAAGGAAAGTTGGAAGCTTGCATCGTTTGGTTATCCAGATTGCATAGTGGTACAGAGACATCGTCCCAAAATTGATGAGTGCAAGTGTCGAGACATTGTAAACGCCACATTGAGCCGTGAACTTCAAGTATCCTATTCTTGTCACACCCCGACATCAGGTGTAAGCCATCGGTGTTCGTTGTATGAATGAAGCCCTCACACTTTTCAAACCATTCATTGATAATTTGATAACCCGTGTGAGGCTGGTTTTCGTGTGCATTTCTACGGCGCCATTCATAGAAGGCCCATGCATGGGGAAGTACATTGCGAAAGGCCCATGGACTGGCAAGGTCTTGGGCTTCTAAATTTTTTTCTTTAAAGGGAGGGAAGTTTTTCCAATACCCGTCTTTATCTCTGAACGTAGGAATGTTTGAGTCAGCGCTCATCCCCGCACTAGTTAACAACAGCATGCGCTTTGAATTTTTTATGAATTCCGCAGATTTGTGAAGCGTTTCAAGCAATGCCATCCCATTCCCTATAAAACTGCTCAAGAAAGCTTTGCATGAACTGATGCCGTCCGTCAGCGATTCGCTTCCCGGTTTTTGTATTCATTCGGTCTCTTAGTAGGAGCAATTTTTCGTAAAAATGATTTATTGTGTGCCCTTCATTTTTTTTGTAGTCAGTATAGCTTTGATGGAGAACTGGTTTTTCATCGGGATGGTAGATAAGGCGGTTTTTATAACCGCCATAAGCGAAAGTCCGCGCTATCCCCAAGGCGCCAATCGCATCGAGACGATCTGCGTCTTGTACGATTTTACCTTCTAAGGTTTTCATTGGTGTTGCAACTCCGGCGCCTTTGTATGAAATTGTGGATACTATATCAACCACCGATTCTGTTAGCTGAGGGTCAACATCATTATTGCTTAAAAACTCTTGGGCCATTGCGGGTCCTATGGAATCATCTCCGCCATGAAACTTCCAGTCAGCTATATCATGTAGTAAGGAGCCTAACTCAACTATTTCCATTTGAGCTTTTTCTTCAACGGCGATTTTTTTTGCTAATGTCCAGACGCGAAAAATATGCCACCAGTCGTGCCCAGAACCATCTCCGGCAAGTTTGTTTTCTACGAATTCACAAGTTTTACTTATTATGGATGTAGTCATGGCCTAGTGGCGGGGATGCAGGCCACATTCTTTATGCTCCGGATTTTCCCACCACCATCTTCCAGCACGGATATCTTCCCCGGGTTTGATAGGACGAGTGCACGGGGCGCAGCCAATGCTTGGATAATTCTTTTTATGTAATGCATTTACAGGAACCTTGTGTTTTTTGATATAAGCTTCTACCTTCTCTTGCGTCCAATCGGCCAGAGGGTTTATTTTTATCAGGGGAGGGTGGTCAGTATCCTCTAAAACTTTTGGTGTGTTCGAGCGAGTGACGGCCTGATCCTTTCTTAATCCTGTGACCCATGCATCGAGTTCACCCAGTGCGCGGTTCAAAGGTTCGATTTTTCTGATCGCGCAGCATTCTTTTCGGTTTTCGATACTTTCCCTAAAGGAGAAGAAGCCTTTTTTACGTACTAGTTTCTCTATCTGTTCAAAGTCCGGAAAATAGGTTTTGATTTCAAGACCATAATGCGAGCGCACCTTTTCCATAATATCGTAAGTTTCTTCATGGAGACGCCCTGTATCAAGAGTGAAGATAGTGATGGGGCCTTTGAGTTTGGCGATAATATCAATAAGGACCATGTCTTCCATCCCAAAACTACAGGCGAGACCCGCTTTTAAACCATACTGGTCAATAGCCCATTGAATCAGTTCTTCTGGAGATTTGGTTTCGAAGTCAGTAGATGAAATTTGCATGGTTTGGTTCTGCTTGACAGTTAAAGGGATAGTTTATATAAAAACTGTTTAATTATACTTTTTCACGGCCTAATTTAAAAATCAAGCTTGGATTTAGAAAAGCTTCCCATTCACATATATCGCTTACCATTATTAATGAATGATGAATCTTAAACTACCAAAAACAGGTGTGCTCTTAGTTTTGTTTTTATTGACCCCGTTGCAATTTAGTAGCGCGGGTGTTTTAGAGCAGGTTGAGCAGGAACTTGTATCGCTCGCGGATAAGGTTCGGCCGGCGGTGGTCAGTCTTTCCCCTTACATTGCAAAAGGAGCTGTAGGTCAAGGGCTTCCCAGGAAAGGCCGGCCTGCCAATGCTGGGTCTGGGGTTATCTTTGACGCGGAAAAAGGATTGATCGTTACGAACTCCCATGTGGTGCGTAATGTTTTAAAGATATTGGTTACATTTAAGGACGGTAATAAGATTGTGGGTAAAGTTTTAGGTGTCGATGAAGATACTGACCTTGCTGTGGTGCAGGTCATTAGTAACCAACCTCTAACGGCAGTGAAATTTGCTGATTCTAGCAAAGTCAAAATAGGGCAGCTTGTGGTTGCGGTGGGTAACCCTTATGGTTTAAATGACACCACGACGTTTGGGATAGTCAGTGGATTAAAAAGGGAAAACGTAAACCTATCGCGTTATGAAGATTTTATTCAAACCGACGCTTCTATTAACCCAGGTAATAGTGGTGGTCCGCTACTCAATATAAAAGGTGAAGTGATCGGCATTAATACCGCCATCATTAACTATGCGCAAAGTATTGGTTTTTCCATTCCTTCCAATATGGTTTCACATATAGTAACTCAGTTGGTGGAGCATGGAGAAGTACACCGAGGTTGGTTGGGTGTGGGCATTGATCCTATTACCGATGTATTGGCGGAGAAAAATAACGTCAAGCAGGGCGTTGGAGTTATTGTGAATTCTGTTTTCGAAGGTGACCCTGCTCATCTTGCCGGCCTTAAAGTGGGTGATATCATTTTAAAAATTGGTGGGGTCAAAATTGATTCGCCTAATAATCTGATTCGAATTATCGGGACGATTTCTCCGGGACAAACCATCAATCTGGATATTTTAAGGAAAGGGGAGCGTAAGATGATTCCCGTAACACTGGAATCCAAGAAAAAGAAAACCAATCTTTTGGCATCATTGGCGCCCAGTGATTCATTGGATTTGGGCTTTACCCTAAAAGACACGGATGGTAGCCAGAACGGGGAAAAAGGCCCAAAGGTATCGAAAGTTGAACCAGGAAGTTATGCCGAATCCAAGGGGTTGATGATTGACGACCGGATTTTAGCTGTCAACGGTGAAGTGATTGAAAACCAACAAGAATTCAGGGATATTTTGAGCCAAATTAAAAAAGGGGACTCAATTTTTCTACTGATTTTTCGGAATAAGAAAAAAATACATTTGGGACTTGTCAGAGAAAATTAAATTTGTTAGAGTTGGCCACCCGAGTAGTAGGGTTTTTTAATAGGGATAGCTTTGTGCCTTTTTCGAAATCAAGGGCACGCCTTTATATATAATGATTTAGTTGGCTTTCTTTTTTAAAATGATTGTTCGGAAGGCCAACAGAAAATAAAAAATTATCACGGCAAACACGTTTCGTATGGCAACTCTTACTTAGCGTGTCGGGCACGGCTTGTGCCGGCAAGATTATTGTTCGGCTTTTTAATATTGTTTGTTTTAGAAGCGCTACTTTAGGAGGTAGAAATGTTTAGTATCAAAAAAGGGTGGAAAAATTGGTACGCGTTAGGGATTGTATTTTTAAGCTTAGGGCTTTCTGTTCCAGCCGGCGCGATTTCAACCGATCATTCGCATGGTAAGCATGATACGGGAAATGCAGCTGTCGATAAACCTGCATGGTTGGATAAGCTGGAAAACCAGCTAAACCATGAAGATTTAATGAGCGGGTTGGAAGGCAGTCAGGAAAAGCTGGATAACACCATGATGAGGGTCATGGATCAGCTAAAGTCCAAGTTAAAAGAACACGCAAGCCCAGCTTCATCAGGCGGTGGATTCCATGACTCATGGGCGGCCCATCAATTAGGTCAAAGCTATCTCCTGGGACCGACAGAGGCTGCGGCTAAGCCATATAAAGGCGCACATTGTCCGAGTGGCGCTCCTACAAAAACCTACGAAGTCTCCGCTATCAATGTAGAGATCACCCTGAATCAATGGGGCGATTACTATCCTGGTTATATGTATGTTCTGGATAAGAACATCGACAAAGTTCGTGCGGAAGAAGAAAAGAATGCTGCGGCTCGCGAAGAAGAGCTTGACCCCGGTGCTGTAACTAATGGACTTCAAGGGGATGCTATTCAGCCATTCATGATTCGTGCGAACCAGGGTGACTGCCTACGGATCAAATTCACCAATCAGTTGGAAGATGAAGATGCGGGATTCCAGGTTAGTGGCTCTGCTATGATCATCAGCTCTACAGGTAAGCCTGATACGGCAGCCACCCCGGGTGCGATTATTCCTTCTGGTGAAAAGCAGGAATTTGAATGGTACATCCCAATTGATGAGCAGGAAGGCGGACATATGATCCAGAATCATGCGGGCCGCGACCCTTCCGCGCTCGGATTGATTGGAGCCTTGGTTGTAGAGCCTAAAGGTTCTCGTTATCTCGATCCATGGACCGGTGGTCCGTTGGAAAGCGGCTGGATGGCGATGATTGTTAATGACGATGAGCGAGATTTTCGTGAGTTTGGGTTGATATACCATGAAGTAGGTGACGAATCTTTCCGTCCTTTGAATCGTCATGGTGAAATGATTCCGCAACGTGATCCACAGACCGATGCTTATCGTCCTTCAGCACGTGCGATGAACTTCCGCTCTGAGCCATTCGGTATCAACAACCTGGCACAACAGGAAAAGAAGTTTCACTTTGAAGATGAATCATTAGCATATAGTTCCTATACTTTCGGAGATACTCCAACGACGATTCCCCGCTCTTACTTGGGTGATCCGGCAAAATTTCGTTTGATTCATGGCGGTGGTGAAGTTTTCCACTCCCATCATCCGC
>CAZMBO010000044.1:0-1627 GCA_964564655.1 uncultured Nitrospina sp.
TATAAACGATTTGGAAGAGGAGAGTAACGAGTTTCTTTGTTTTTCTGTTTGCTTCAGTTGATATTTGAAAACATTGAAGCTATGGGCGTTAAATAAAACAAAGAGAATTGGTTTATGATCATTTCCATTTTATTTACCTGTTGACCCGAAACCCATTTGGCTACGAGTAGTTTCACTCAACCGATCCGCTGGTAGAAACTGGACTCTTTCAACTTTTTGGATCAAAAGTTGTGCGATACGATCTCCCTGTTCAATTTGGAATTCGTTGTCGGAGTGATTGAAGAGAAGGACTTTAACCTCGCCGCGATAATGGGAGTCGATGACGCCGGCTCCACAATCGATCCCTTTTGTAACAGCCAATCCGCTTCGCGGCCATATCAGGCCGACATGCCCTTCAGGAATTTCTAGGCGAATACCAGTTGCGACCAGTAATCTGTCCCTTGGAGGAATAAGCATTTTTTGGGATGCGGTGAGGTCGGCACCAGCATCCTCTGCATGGGCGTATTTAGGAATAGAACCACCGGAGATCCGACAAGTAAGATTGGATTCTTTTTTGCTCATTCTTTTGCTTCCGAATGAAGTTTAATAAGGAGATTATATCAGGGGGAAAGACAACGGAAACTAAAAAAAACCGGGAAAGAGGGTAGCACCCCGCCTTTTCCCGGATGTTTCGTAATTCAAACTATTCTATTACTACAACCGTCCTTGACAGGGGGAGAGAAGATTTGTTGCTCCACTCCGGTAAAGGCGGGGCGCTTCCTTTTGATAGAAAGGAGGCGGGCTACTATTATCCGGGTTTAACCCGGGGTCAAAAAGGGACTCCACTTCACGCCAATTGGATAGATAACATCTGCCGAGATGCATCGCAGAGTTCGGCTGGCGCTCGGAACGTTTGGGGGTTTGGGAAGGGATTTGAGACTGCTACACATCCCGCCAACAACAACTGATAACCAAACAAATTGGGGATGCATCTCATTCATAACAATGGAATCCTCTTTTCTAGTAACCCGCCGTTGGAAGATCTGCATAACTATCTTTAAACTCTTTAACCTTCCAGTTAAATGACAGTCCAAATTGGGCGGTTAGCCAACGCCCATAAAAATCTACTTATAGCCTTATATTGTGTACCTCACGAAAAGTACCACTACATATAGTATCTGTCAAGAGGTTATTTGAAAAAAACTGCTGAAATCCTATTTAACCCTTGTTTTATAAATAGTTAGGCAAAAAAAAATCTTTAAATTGCTTGAATTTTTTTTGTTGAACACAATATGAAGGGGATTAAAAATTTAAATATTACAATATGTAGTGGGTATCTGTATAAAGGCAGGTCAGGTTGCCTCAAATTTCATTACTGAACTTTGAACCTATTTAGGTTTAGAGGAATGGGGTCCAAATGCTTCTTTTTGATCCGGTAATAGCCATTTTTACCCTCAATTCGGGCAAAGTATTGTTGGCTATTTGTCTCAATATTTCCCACCTGTAGTTCTGCAATTTTATCGGTACTGTTTTTCCAGATACTGATTTTATAGGTAGGGGTCGTCAATCCAGAAGATTCTGGCAATATGTCCGTTTCGGCAAATGATTCGAATTCCATTCCCTTCATCGTCCAAAGCAGATCTTTTGC
>CAZMBO010000044.1:1727-6258 GCA_964564655.1 uncultured Nitrospina sp.
ACAAACTCGGTAAGTTTTGCCTCTTTCAAATCAAACAATAGGCTTCTTATAGTTGCCGCGTCAGCTCTAGTTTCTTTCGGTTTTTTGATTTCCCAGTCATCTTTTTCAAGGCGAACCGCTTGAATGGTTTCTTCTCCTGTGTGCAAATTTATTTCTGCTACATTTTTTTCTTCGAATTCGATCAGGGTTTTATTAAGAAAGTCGACGTTCTTTTTGTTAAGGGTATCGTAAAATTTTGTATCGACTAGAAAAATCCCGGTGGTGCCTTCTTTTTTAGCAAAGGTTCCTGATCCTACTTTTTTGTTCCCGAGAGCAATAGAATAATTTTCTTTGTTCTCGTTTTTTAGGATAAGGGTTGTGATAGGTTTATCCAGGCCATAGAGCTTGAGAGAATCAGGATTTTCACTTTCAAATTCTTTAATGCGTGAGAACTGAATCGCTTGTAAAAACGCCAACACCTCGTCTTTGTCGGCCTTTGATTTGATCTCTCCAGATACCAACCATTCACCTTTTTCTCGGATTAAATTTAAAGGATGTTTTTCTCTTTTAATTTGAATTCGATTGATAGCACCAGTGCTAAAATTAAAAATAGTTTTATCTCTGAAGTTGTAAACGGATTTATCAAATCTTCTTTTTGAGGCAGCAGTCAGAAATACTTTTGGATCATTCTTAAATTTGAGATATATTTTGCCACCCATTGGACTGTCATGGCCAAATATTAAGGTCTTTTCCTTACCTCCTTTAAATTTTAAATGAATTTTAAAAGTAGGGTTTTGCAAACCATATTGCGTAAGATTTTTCGGGTTTTCTTCTACAACCCGAAATTTTTCAAGGTTTTCTATTTCAGACAGGAAGGATTCTGTTTCGGAGTTATCCCCCGCGGTTTTAAGGGGTTGTGAAATGCTCCAGTTGCTATCTTTAGTTTGTTGGAGGGTGATGATTTCTTCATTTTTGATTAACGAGAATTCTTTGACATCGTTTGTTTTAAAGTAGAGAACTTTTCCGGCAATCTCTTTTTCTTTGGCTTTCTTTTTTTCAGCAGGTAGGTCAACAAAAAAATAATAAATTCCCAAGCAGAGGAAAACAACCATCATCCCGGCCGTTCCTTTAAACTTCATGAACCTCTTCTCCTCCACCAGATGCGAATGCCTGTGCCGGCCACAATTCCAGGAAAAATCAAAACACCCAAAACAAATATTGTGCTTCCCCATGAACTGGTTAAGTGTATAGGAGAATTTCTTTTTTCCTTGGGCCGAATCGAAATCAAGTTTTCTTCTTCCGCTAGCCAGGAAACTGTGTTCAGAAAAAAGTCACCATTGCCGGAAAAGTTACTGTATCGGTTGTTGGAAAAATCAGAATCGCCAATCACGACCAGAGTGGCTTTAGGTTGTTTTAATTCTTGTTCGTGAGATTCTTCGTTTTCATCATGGGCTTCTTCTGATCTCAGGATTTTTGTAGCGACTACCGCCACTGAGACGGGCCCTTTAAGGTCGGTGTCCGTATCAAATTTTATGGCGCCCGATTCAAAGTTTGATTCCCCCCAGCTATTGGCACTGGTCTTTAGTAATTCGACAGTTTCAATCTTAGAGGTTGGGATTGCCTTAACGGACTGTATAATCGGAAAGATGGTTGGGAGAACAAATTCGCTGGTAATATCATGCGCGCTATATTGATTGACTACGGGAGCTGCGTAATCACCCCCAAATAATTTTGACATGGGATCGATAACAATATTGTCACCCAATTCTACGCCCCAGTTTTTCAGGAACGCTTCCATGCCATGTTTTGATTTGGGATCCACGAGCATCATAACAGCACCCCCTTTTTCCAGATAGGACTCCAGGGCTTTTTGTTCTTCCTTTTGAATAGGTTTTTTAGGCCCTGCTATAACAAGGGTAGATGCGTCTTTCGGGACTTCTCCCGTTTGAAGGAGCAGTAGGGGTTTGACTATGAAACCATCTTGTTCAAGATTTTTTTTGGCTGTTTGGTGACCTTCATTTTCAGTACTGTCAATTTGGTTTTCGCCATGACCCTCAAGGAAATAGATCACCTTCTGCTCATCACGAGTGACTTTTAAAAGTGCATTGGTCAGATTTTCCTCGGTAGCATTTTGGACTTTAGTCTCCTTAGATCCACTTTCCAAAACGATGGTGCCATAAGTGGTCACCCCGTATTGTTTGGTCACTGCAGGGTTTTTATCTGGATCTATATAAGTTATTCCGATTTTGTCTGTTTCTTCAAGATATCCGGCAATTAAATTTTCAAACGCATTTTTTTCTGGTGTTTCGATTTGAAAAAAAGCCGTTAAATTAACTTCGCGCGGAAGATTTGCAATAAATTTTTTAGTTTGAGGAGCCAGGGTAAACAAGTTTGCTTCCGTGAAGTCGAAACGGTGTTTGTGGCGGTGAATAAGAAGATTTGTGAATATAAGAACACCCAGGAATACTGAAGTTAGGATAATGGCGTTGGTTCCATGTTGAGCCATTCGTGAAGAAAAGAATTTTTTTAAACTTGTTCCTTCAGAAACCAGTAAAAATATTCCATTGGAAATTGAAAGAGCGATTAATGAAAGGATTAAGGTCTTAAGGTCTGGAAGAACAATATAAAAAAATAGTGCTACAAATCCTGATGCTAAGGCTAACCAACCTGCTATCGAAGTGAATTTTTTCATAAGTTTATCTCCAACGATTTGAATCCAGAGTGCGATAGCAAAGAAAAAGTCCAAAAATAATAAAGGATAGGTAATAAGCGAGGTCGCTTGTTTCTATCATTCCTTTTAAAAAGCGGTCCATATGTTCAATAATCGAGAGATATTCGAGCACTTGTCCTGTTGTGGAGTTGGCAGCTTGGGCACCCCATCCGATGACCCACATGAAGAGAGAAAATCCGAATGTGATTACGGCGGCAACGATTTGATTTTCCGTCAATGAAGAGGCAAATATTCCTACCGAAACATAACAGCCAGCCGTGAGCAATATACCTAGATAGCCGGTTAAAACAGGGCCAACGTCTGGTTCTCCAATCATGAATAAAAATCCTATGGAGTAACTTGAAATGAGAACCATTAGTGTTATGACAATCATGCAGGCAAGAAATTTCCCCAAAATGATTTCTTTTAAATGTACCGGAGAGGAGAGAAGAAGACGAAATGTTTTAGATTTTTTTTCTTCCGCAAAACTTCGCATTGTGACGATCGGGATTATTAAAAGTAGAACCACCGCCATATTTTGAAAGCTGGGTTCGATGACCATTTCATTTACATTAAGAGCTATGCCCATTTGCTGTAACTGTCCGGATTGCATACTCTGCATGCTAAAAAAACTGAGGATGTTAACAAATATATAGCTATATATAATTAGGAATACCGTAGTGATCACATAAAAAATGGGAGAATTAAAAAATGAACCCAGATCTCTTTTAGCTATGATCCAACTGTTTTTCATTTGTCAGGCTCCTTTTCTTCAAGAGTGAGCTTGAGGAAAATATCTTCAAGTGTCATCGAAACGGGTTTAAGTTCTACAATTCCCCAATTATTTTCCAGGGCCAGCTTTGCTATTTCATCTTGAAGGTTCGAGCTTAGCGCACATTCAATCAGGTATTGGTTCCCTTCATCTTTTTTTGCAGAAATGACTTGGTCCAAGCCATTTAATTTTTCAACAACATTGTTTTCAGAATTCCTCACTGTTAAAGAGAGGCGATCACTCTTTCTTAATGAAGCCGCCAATCCGCCCAGAGAATCTACGGCTGCAATTTCACCATCGTTTATAATAATCACACGTTTGCAAATTTGAGTGATTTCGGGGAGAATATGTGAGCTGAGGATAATTGTATGTTCTGCTGTCAACTCATGAATCAACTTTCGAATTTCAATAATTTGAATAGGATCCAAACCTATTGTGGGTTCATCGAGTATCAGGATTTCAGGATCGTGGATCATTGCCTGAGCCAAACCAACTCTTTGTTGGTAGCCTTTCGAAAGGCGACCAATAATCCGGCGGCTTACATCTTTTAGCGAGCACTTCTCGATTACCCTATCGACGGAAGAGGAGATTCTTTTAGCATCAACACCTCTTATTCCAGCTGCAAAATTTAGATAATCTGCAACGATCATATCGGAGTAAAGAGGCGGTGTTTCTGGAAGATATCCAATGACCTTTCTTATTTCAAGGGATTGTTCAAAGGTGTCAAACCCATTTATTTTTGCACTTCCACTGGAAGCCGGAAGAATGCAGGAAATTATATTCATGGTTGTGCTTTTACCCGCACCATTAGGTCCTAAAAAACCGACAACTTCGCCTTTTTCTATTTGAAACGATATGTTATTTATGGCCCGGCGAGTTCCATAATATCGAGTCAGGTTTTTAACTTCAATCATTCTGGTGCCCCATTACAACCATTGGAAATCTAAAGATCTACTCTTTTGTTTTTAGTACAGAAAAAACGAATAGGAAAAATCAAAGGAAAACTGAGTAAGGAAAAAATTAGCATAGCAAATTCATAATTTTCAATTAAAAATTTTTAATCTTTATTG
>CAZMBO010000044.1:6358-13012 GCA_964564655.1 uncultured Nitrospina sp.
GGAGCAGCTCAATTTCAAGAACCTGTTGCAATCGAATGATGATATGCTCAAGAATAGATAATCTTGAAACCAGGTGGGCACTTTTCCCTGAATGATGTAATGACCCTATCCTGACCTGAATAATTACTGGAACCATAATTCCAGAAATTGAAATGATATGGAAGAGACTATTTTAACCTTTTAAAAGTAATTTTTATGTTGAAAAATTCACGCTCATTGATCCGGCCCTCTAAACTGAATCCAGGCGATAAGGTAGGTGTAGTGTCTCCAGCAGGGCCAGTTAATAAAAAGCAATTGGAAAATGGGTTGGATGTGATTTCTGAGATGGGGTTCTATCCCGTGGTTGGGAAATATGTCTATTCCCGGTCGCGGTTCCTAGCTGGAACTGATTCACAACGGGCGAATGATATTATGGACATGGTTCGAAACCCAGAGATAAAAGCTATTTTTTGCGCACGCGGGGGTTACGGTACAAACCGGGTTCTTGAATACCTGGATGCTAAAGTGATACGGGCCAACGCGAAAATTTTTGTGGGATCTAGTGATATTACCTTGCTACTTCATTATCTATATCTTTATTGTGGTTTGTTGAGTTTTCATGGTCCGATGGTTGCGGGTAGTTTTGGTCGGGCTCCCATGAAGCAATCGTGCGAACAAATCAAAAATATATTAATGGGAAAGCCAACCTTGCTTACTTGCCGAAAAGCTAAGGTTTTTTCAAAAGGTATTGCAACGGGGAAAATAACCGGAGGCTGCCTGACATTGCTTTGCCGCTCTCTGAGTACTTCCTATGAGATACAAACTCGCAATCGGATTTTGATTATAGAAGATGTGAATGAACCTTTGTATAAACTCGATGGAATGCTATGGCAATTGAAGGCAGCCAGAAAGTTTAAAGGGATCCGAGGAATAGTTTTTGGAGAGATGATCAACTGCAAACCCCAAAAGTATGGCGATGGTAAATTTGAAGATATTCTTGCCGACCTGTTTCCAAATCCTAAAATCCCTATCATCACCCATTGCCCGGTAGGTCATGGTAAGGAAATTTGGACACTCCCATTTGAAACTCAGGCTACTCTCAACGCCTCGGCGAAATCTCTTGAATTGAAAAATTGTGGTGTTAAGTGAGGCGGATGCAAATACCTCTTTCTTTCAAGTAACGTTTGGTATCGTAAATGGTAAATTCTTTAAAATGAAAAATAGAGGCAGCTAGGACAGCATCTGCTTTGCCATCCATGATTCCTTCATATAAATGATCCAGTGTCCCAGCACCTCCAGAAGCTATTACTGGGATGGTAACGGACTCTGAAACTGAGCTATTTAAATTCAAATCGTAGCCCGATTTGGTGCCATCCCGATCCATGCTAGTGAGAAGGATTTCCCCTGCACCATAGGCTTGCATTTGCTGCGCCCATTTAACTACATTTATAGCTGTCGCTGTTCTGCCTCCATGGATATAGACCTCCCAGGATAGAGTTGTACTTTTTTTATCCAAAAGTAAATATGGGTGTTTATCGGCCCAACCCGGAATAGATGGTGGATCAGTGACAGATTTAGTCTGCTTAGCATCAATGGCTACGACGATGCATTGGCTTCCAAAACGCTTCGCTGCTTTTTGTACAAATGCGGGGTCCTTAACGGCAGCCGAATTAATAGCCACCTTATCGGCCCCGGCTTTTAATAGATTTCGAATGTCATCCAAAGTGCGAACGCCACCCCCTACAGTAAGAGGCATGAAAACTTTTTCAGCGGTACGTGCTACGACATCTAAAATGATGTCACGCTTTTCATGAGAAGCAGTAATATCTAGGAAGGTGAGTTCATCGGCCCCTTCTTTTTCATAAGCTGCGGCAATTTCAACAGGATCGCCTGCGTCTCGCAAATTGACAAAGTTAACCCCTTTGACCACGCGGCCATCTTTAACATCAAGGCAAGGGATAATTCGTTTAATCAGCATGAGTGTTAGATGAGACTTTTTGCGTCGCTGTACGATAAGGTTTTGTCATAAAGTGCTTTTCCGATAATTACTCCCTCTACACCATAAGATTCAAGCTTCATTAGATTTTTTATGTCTTCAAAGCGACTGACTCCGCCGGAGGCGATAACAGGCAATTGAGCGGCTTCCGCAAACTCTTTTATACTTTCAAGGTTAGGGCCTTGAAGCATTCCATCCCGACTGATATCCGTAAAGATGAACCCTGCAATGCCGTAGCCTCGCATTTTGATTGCAAGGTCGGTCGCCTTCTGGTCAGAAACTTCAACCCAGCCTTTAACCGCAACCAAACCATCTCTAGCATCGATACCGACAATTATTTTTCCTGGGAATTTTTTGCATGCTTGTTCCACAAACTCGGGTTGCTTTTGGGCAATCGTTCCTAAAATAACTCGGTAGACCCCGGCGTTGACATATTCTTCTATTGCGGAAAGAGTTCGAATGCCGCCCCCTACTTGAATATCAACGGAACTGCTATATATGATTTCCTTTACGATCTTTGAGTTTTTTGGCGAACCTTCAAAGGCTCCGTCTAAATCAACAACGTGAATCAGTCGAGCGCCTTCTTCATCCCAATGATCTGCCATTTCTTTGGGATGGTCCGAATAAATTGTTTCCTGATCGGCTTTTCCCTGAGAAAGGCGTACACATTTGCCATTTTTTATGTCTACTGCGGGTATAATTTTCATCGAAGCTCTAGAGGTTTATTTTTTCTAGGGATCTATACTAACAAATTTTAGAGATAACCTTGCATTATTCTAGTCATTAAATCTTCACCTGATCACTGATATATAAACCAAACTAATTTGTTCCTGCGATTACCAATTTTACTCTAGGCGTTATATAATCTTCTTCCTTAATCTGGGTTTTCCTTCAACACCCATTTTATTACTTGCAATCAGGATTTTAATATGACTTTTAAAGTGGAAAAATCGGATTTGAAAGGGGTATTGTTAATCCAGCCTGCTGTCCATACCGATTCACGAGGCAGATTTTTTGAGAGCTTCCAAAAAGAAAGGTATAAAGAAATAGGGATAGAGGAGGAGTTTGTTCAGGACAACCACTCTGTTTCCCAAAAAAATACCATTCGTGGCCTCCACTATAGAGTTGCCCCGGAGCAATCCAAACTGGTACGGGTAATCAGAGGTGAGGTGTTCGATGTGGTGGTAGACATTCGTAAAGGATCTCCCACTTTTGGTCAGTGGAGAGGTTATACTTTGTCAGATACTAATCATCTTCAAATTTATATCCCTGTGGGATTTGCACATGGATTTTGTGTTCTCAGCGAAATGGCTGAGTTTTTATACAAAGTTTCTGAGTATTATTCTGCTGAAAAGGAAAAAGGCATTATGTGGAATGATCAAGACATTGGTATCGACTGGCCAATTTCAAATCCTATTCTCTCGGAAAAGGATAAAACCAATCTTACATTAAAAGATTTGTAGTTAGAAATGGGGATAGATTTCCTAATTAGGTCTTCTAAAACCGCGCATTTGCGGGATGGTACCGTCAAAGGTATCTTCGGTAGCAGGTGGATCTGCTTTTTTCTTCTGTTCGCTTCTTTTCTGTGCAAGATAAACCACGATATCGGGGTTGACTTGGTTCTCTGGGCACATCTTTAAATGCTGACGGAAGAACGGCATGTTGTAAATAGGATCGTTATATAGTGCATCAAGCTTGTAATGATCGAACAATCCTTGTAGCTGACGCGGTCCTACCAGAAACATGAACCCTTCGGGCATTAATGCTTCTGACAATGCCGTCAACATGCTTTCGCAGGCTTCGCGATCCTGATGGTACATGAATGGAATCCATTTAAAGATCAAATCATATTTTTGGCTATACGCATGGCGAATATGTTCTTGCTCTTCCAGGAACGAAACTCTTTCCAAATTATTCAACTGATCCCGCGAGGCAGCGTAGTTCCATAGGAGTTGCGCATTTTTCTGTGCGAACTCCGGATCGCTGTATAGCACGGTGTACGTTCGGTCTTTCGAACTGTCGATGCAACCTGCAAGTACAGTGTCAAAGGTATGGATGAGCACCGATTCCATTTTTTCCAGTTTAGCAGGCATTGCCGGTGCCATTTCCATATAATGAAAAATTTGATCGAGCACCATTGGTTGCATGGAAGACTCATCTATATCTGCTTGTCCTTCGGGATAAAAAGGGACGGTGTATATTGATTTTATCGGGTCAACTTGTGGTGGCTCGCCGTTAAAAAACCATTTCCATGTGAAAGGGTATTTCTGTGCCAATTTAGTTGAATAAGTCTGAGCCCTCAACCCCCAACTGGGTTCAAAATGAATTTCTCTTCCCCGTTCCCCTTCGAGAAGGGTAAACGTCTGATTGCCTACACGCACTTCACGTTCGATAGGAGGTTTTCTAACCCCACCACAGTTGATAAAAGGAAAAGTAATCGGATCGTCAAATACTGTGACTTTGTAGAGGTAGCCGTCTTGAGCGGTGATAGCTACCTTTTGCTTTTCACTGAAATATCTGACCGGTGGATATTTTTGCGGAGTCCAGGTGATTTCGTGCGAGGTTTGAGGGTCCATAAAAACGGTTTTGATATTTTTTCCTTCGGGTCCTTTGGGCTCAAAAAATGCCGAAAAAATATTAAACGCTTCCTTGGAAGGGTAGGTCGGTAAACCACGATATCTTAACGGGGCTAGTTTTTCTTCACGCGATTGGTCGTTGTAAATTCCCCAGATGAACTCAAAAACAGCGCCGCCAGTTCCTGGCAGGGTGGACTGGAAAAGTTCCACCACAGGAATTAGGTCAAGTTTTGCCCAGTTGACTTGGAACATGAAACTAATAAATATGGATTTATCGAACGTACCTTCGTGCAATGCGTAAAGACCATCTTTGGTAAGGCGGATATCATATTTGCCTTCGCCTTGATGGACCATATGATCGTCGTCATAAAAATATTTCACTTCTGATGCTGGTACACGCCAGGCTTCTGCGGCTTTTTCGCGTAGGCCATCCAGAGACATATTTTCCCAGCCTTCATGAGGGCTGATATCGATTTGAGTGGAAAAAGTTTTTGCGCGTGGCTTGATGCCCACCCATTGTCTGCAATCGAGTTGCATGCGGGCGAATGCCAACTGCATTTCGCCGGTATTTTCATCTTCCGTCCATAATGCTTCGTGCAACGGAGTACCTTCTGGATCAGTGCAGAGAAAACGCTGTCCTTTTTCGTTGTAAAAGACGATATGCTGGCTTGGGAAAACTTTTACTCGGGTATTTACGACTGTGGCCGACTCATTTTCGTACCAAAATTCACAACCATCTTGTTCTTCTATTTTCAGGCTGGGAATCATTTTTTCCAAATTTGCTGCGTAAGAAAGATTGTTGGCGAATATAAGGGAACCATCCCGAGTCAATGCCTCTATGATTTTTTCAATTTTTGTCACTATTTATCCCTCAGTGGTATTGCCTGACTTGAAAGAATGAAAGGGTGATTATAGTTAGCCTCGTTCCAATCTGTCAACCATCGATGGCTGTATTCCAAAGCCCCTAAACGAGTACTTGCCGATTGAAGACATCCTCTCTTCAATCACTAAAGTATATCCCGACCCACTACAGATTAGTTTTTTCTGCCAGCAATTCTTCTACCTTTCTCCAAACCTGATCTACCGTGATACATCTAAAATATAATTCTCCTGGATCTTGCTCCTCGACATATTCTTTACTTTCTGGGTCGATTGTAATAGCCCTGAACAAATGACCCGGAATTTCAACTGGTCCGCAACCCAAAGGCGAAGTTGTTCCAAAAAGTGCTACAATCGGCGTTTTCATGGCAAACCCAATATGCATGGGACCTGTATCAGAAGTTACCATGAGTCTCGCTTTCGAAATAATGTCAGCATTCACCAGGATAGGCTGGCTACAGACTTCCACTACCCTGGCAGTATTGAGTTCCTTTACAATTTTTTGAGCTCGGTTTTTATAGTCCGGACCACCCCCTAAAATTATATTCAAGGATGTTTCCTTGAGAATCCTACTTGCTAGCTCTTTGAAACGATCAACCATCCATCGCTTTCTTTCAACAGACGCCCCTAAATTCAGATAAACATATTCTCCTGCGACAAAATTATGCTTCTTCAATAATTTTGTCGAACTGTCTAGAGTAGCCTGATCAAGAAAGATTTCCATTTGACCACCGTCTGATTTAACGCCAAACTTCTCGAGCATGATTAATCTCCTTTGTATTCCGTGAACCTTGTCATCTGTTTTCATACGATGCGACTCCGGAATCCAATCATGGTTCTGGTGAGTCCAGATTGGCACGGAAGGAAGCCAAGGCAACATTCTTCGAAAATTGCGGTTGGTATGAAAAATATAAATGGCATCATAATGCCTCCCAAACAATTTAAGTCCTAAAATGGGTTGAAGGTACCACTGGCTACCATATTCATAGATATGGTTTAAATAGGGGTTAAAGTCGAATAAAGATCTCCAGGTCTTATTTACGACCAAATCTATATCCAATGCGGGAAAAGTCTTCTTCAGAGCCCTAATTGCGGGAGTTCCCCAAAGGCAATCACCCATGCCTGTTGTGCTTACTACCAGTACTCTTTCTATCATCTATTTATTTCAATAAACATTTATAATCGGCATCCCAACGGAATGCATTGCTGATGCGAGCATCATAT
>CAZMBO010000045.1:0-12796 GCA_964564655.1 uncultured Nitrospina sp.
GTTTTATATAGGAAGTTTTTAAAGCTAAGAAACTTTTTCCTCTCATCAGATTCAATATGACTACGATCTTTGCAGGCTCGTAGTTTAACTGCAAGGCCCGGAAGATTCGTCTGGTATCTTTCTTTTGCCGCTAATATGAGGGATTTTGCTGTGTCACGTGTCATCAAACTATTTTTGAAAGGCTGATGAATATCTGACCAGAAATTAGCCTCTCCACTATCAAATTGATCTAGCATAGTTTCTATAAACTGATGAGGATTAGGCTCCCTGATGGCAGGTTCCTGGTTGCAAGCGAAGATAATTTCCTGTTTTGTGATAGATTGGGTTTTTCTAAATAGCATGGCCCTTAAAAGAATATTTTTTAACTCTCTTACATTTCCTCGATAATGATGTTGCTTGAGATAGTTTACAGCTGCTTTTTCTAACTGAGGCGGATTTTCACTGCCTTCCTTTTTATAGCTGTTAAAAAGAATTCCCAAAAAATGAGTGGCCAGGTCTTCGATATCTTCAACACGGTCATTCAAGCTGGGAATGTTAAAGCTTAATGCGCTCAGCCGATGATAAAGGTCTTCGCGAAATCTTCCAGCCTTAATTTCATGTTTTAAATCTTTATTTGTAGCTGCAATCAGAAAAATTTTTGAGTAACGAGGTTGGTTTTCGCCCAATCGCATAAAAACTCCAGTATCAAGAAACCGAAGAAGTTGCACTTGAGTTTTCGGATCTGCATCACCTATTTCATCCAGGAAAACGATTCCTCCATTTGCCTCTTCTAATATCCCCTGCCGGTTGAATTCTGCGCCAGTGTACGCACCTTTTTTGTGGCCAAATAATTCGCTGTAAGTAAGTTCGCCACTGTAGGCAGCAATATTTGTTTTTTTTAAGGGTAATTTAAAAGTTGAACCTTTTTCCTTTTGAAAATTTTTATTTAGATGTGAATAGATATTGTTGAAAAAGAATTCTTTTCCTGAACCGGTCTGACCCTGAATGAGGAGGCAGGGTAAACCGGTGACCGTTTCTTGTAACTGACTTTTTTCCCAGTTTTGCATACGATTACAAATGGATTCCACAACGGTTTGTATTTGGTAAACCAGTGAATGAACATTTTGGCTTTTACCAATAACATTCCCAAAATGATAGGAAGAAACTTTTGGATCTCGATATTCAATGTCTTGACGTAGTTGGCCTATTTCTTGTTTTAAATTTTCTATTTGCTTGAGGTTGTAGACTTTTGGGCTGATTAAGCTGGAAATGATCTGCAGGATTTTCTGGTGTTCCTGAGTAAAGAAATTTTTTCGAAAGCTGTCCTGATTGATAACCCCCAATACTCGGTTACCATGAATAATTGGAACTGCTAATTCTGATTTTATTTGAGATGAAAGGTTTTTATAGAATCCATTTTTTTCGTTTTCTACATTTGTAATCATTGAAGGCCGAGCAATATGGGCGACATAACCATTTAAAGATCTATTAGCATAAGGAATTTCTTCACCTCCTACTGGGAGCTGTGGTATTTTACTTTTCATCCACCCTCTAGACTTTGCGCCAATCAATTGCCCTGCTTCATCTTCAATGACCAACCAGGGCCTACCATCAATTATTTTTGATATAGAAATAGTTCCCGAGTCAGCTCCGATTAATTCAGAAGTTTTTGCAAGAATATTTTGCAGGAAAGGTTGAAGCGTGTCAGATGTGTCTGACAATAACTCTTCAATTTCACCCAATACTTCTATCTCAATATGTTCTGGGTTTTCTTCTAGGATTATTTTTTCAACCATAGAAGCATGGTTTTCCAGAAGACGTTTTTCAAAATCTGTGAATTGGTGCGGGGTATTGGTGTAATAATTTATAACACAAACTATTTGGCCCGATTCTATATTTATTTTGGGTACCTGATACAATGAGACAAGGTCGATCTGTTGTGCCACCGGTTTGCGACTGAAGCTTTTGCTCATTACATCTTCGATATAGACAGCCTTTTGATTTGGATCTTTGGCTTTTAGTCCTGAAGATTTGTCAAAGACAACAATCCGGTTAATCAAGTTTTTTTTATGAATATTAATTTGCTCTCGATTGTTATAAATCAAAGCATCTTCTTTGTTTTTTGAAAATGCTGCAAAGATTTCTACTCGGTCGTTAGGCTCCTGAATTATTGATTTGGGGTTCTGAATTGAAGAGGGCACCCATACCGAGGCTAAAGTAAGTTTGTCTATGAGCTGAACAGCAGAACGCATCATTCTCCATGCAGCCTCCTTTTTTCTAGCTAAATCTAAATGACGAGAAAAAGATAATTTCTGATGAAATCGTTTGGCTCTATCAAGAACTCCACTGATTTCTGAAAGGAAGTTCGAAATATCTTTTTGTTGTTTTTCATTGAGAAACTCTCCTTCTTCTCCACGATCAAGGCTTAGGGTTCCAATTGGTTTAAACTGATGAGTAATGGGAAAAACAGCTGTGGCTTTAATTCCCGATAATTTTTCGAAAGGATCCTGAATTTTTGTCAACCCCTCAGGTAATTTCCAGGATAGGACGATTTCATTGTTTAAAAAAGCTTGAGAGATTACTGATGTTTCAGGAGAAATAAATTTAGTGATCGGTTCTGGCCGACTTTGCCCGGTTATATATTGGCAGACCAGCATCCCCTCATATAAATCTTCAAGGTTGATCCTTACCATCTTGCAGCTATAAAGCTCTTTTAACTGAGAACCTATTAGATGAAGTATCTCAAAAAGACTCTCTTTTCCTAATTTGGATATGGAGTTTTTTAAATATGTTAGGGGCATAATTTAAAATGAGTAAAAATTTAACACAGTAGGACAATAATTATACTATATCTAAAATTACCAAAATATTTCCATTTTTATTCAGTGGAAAATATTGTAAAACGGGAATATTTCCTATTAGGTTTTAATTACTGAAGACACACAAAATATGCATGAAATCATTTTATCTATGGATTTAGCTTGTCTGGCATTTGGACCGAACATGCAGGAAAGAAAAAAACTACAGAAATATATTCGGAGGTAATCTAATTGCAGATATGACGGGCGGATCAAAATTAGTTGATAGCAATCCATGGAATTATTTTTATAAAATTTTTTGACTTTTTCTTGCAGTTGACAAGAGCATTTTATTGACAGATATTATTGATATGTTCCTAGTGGGTGCATGAGATATTTAAAGTTATTATGGAGAAAAAAATGATTAAAGTTTTTCAAGCGCAAATTATTATAGGTATAAGTTTTGCTGCAACAATATTGTTGGCAAATCCTACATGGGCTCAATCTGGGGGTCATGCAAGTGTTGGTCTGGGGCATGGGGAAGAAGGTTATTTGCATTTACAGGAAATGATCAAGCACTATGAATTTAGTCTAAAAATGCCTGATGCCAGTGATGAGCTTAAAACTCATGCTCCTGTGGCTTTGCAACATGCTAAAGAAGCAATAAAACATTATGATGAAGCTTTAAGGCATGGAAATGAATCTTTAGGACGACCTGCAAGTATGCCTATGGCTGAGGGCTCAGGAGGGGGAGGCCATCAAGAAGAGGGGTCTTCACATAGCCATGAAGAAGGCTCTCACTAATTTTTGCTATCAGCGTAGTTTCTGACAAGATATAGTTGCTGGCAATTATATAGACTCCGTTTAGTGTTTCACGAGATCGGGTGCTATTTTTTTGGTCATAATTACCCTAAATGGTGAAGCCCGACGATATTAAAAGCATTCACGTCAGCATCTAGCTCAAAACATTTTTTTTTACCAAATCGAATCTCGCTTGTTTTGCTATCCTTTGCTACCCGATGAAACTTAGTCACCCGCCGGTCTCTATAGGTAAATTTGGATCGTGGCTCCAGTCCCACCAAGAGCCATCATAGTTTCGTACCTTGAATCCTAAATATCGAAAAACAAAATAAGCCATGGCGGAACGAACACCCCCGGTACAATAAACAATAATTTCTTGATGAGTTTGTATCCCTGTTTTTTGGATCAAGTTGGTTAAATCAGCAGTTGATTTTAATGTTCCATCTTTGTTAAAAAAATCTGGCCAGTGGATATGAATAGCATTTGGAATGTGACCACCTCTTGAAGATCCGTAGGGAATGGCTCCACGATATTCTTTTTGGGTGCGGTTATCGATCAGCACATATTTTTTATCACTTAAAACTTTATTAATTAAATATTTATCTGCAATTACCTCAGAAATTAGATTAATTTCTTTCTGGTTTATTGATGAAGATTTTGGCTCTTTTTGAAAACCAATTTCGATGGTTCCGCTGCTCTCTTTCCAGGCATCAAATCCACCATCCAAAATAGCCACATTGGTAAACCCGTAGCGCTCAAACATCCAGAAAAACCGCCCATCGGTTCTCCAAGGATTTTCTGGATCGCTATAAATTATCACGGATTTTTTTGGATTTATTCCAGCTTTTGCAAGCCTATTAGCAATGAAAGTTTTGTCTTCTATCAATAGACCCTTTATTCCATTTTTTTTAGAAGTAAACTCTCTCCAGCTATCTAGGTTGACTGCGCCTGGAATATGTCCCACCAGAAATTTTAGCTTGGACCGTGTATCAACGATGACTCTTTGTTCTAAAGGAATATTTTTCAGGGTTTTTGGGGTAATAAGTAATTTAGGGTTTACCTCCGTTTTGGGGTTATGATTTGCACTTGATCCCATCAAAACTAATCCTAAAACCGCCCAGAATACCCCCCTTATTTTCCTTGACAAAATAAGGGTTGCGCTTGTAGTATCAGGCTTCATTTTTTCTCTCTGTTTCAGTTTAAATCGGAGCACCTTGGGTAATCAAGCTAGACATCAGGGCTTAAAAAGACAATTCCCACCCCATCTTAACCTCATTATCGATTATAAACGATTTAAATGACACAGGGGTAATGAGCAGTAATGATAATTGGTAGGAGATTTATTTTAAAGGTTAATTATGACGGAAGATCAAGGAAAAGGAAACACCCCTTCAGACAGACTGGAAGAGATAAAAAGAGAAGAAAAAGAAGATGCCAGTAGCTATTATGCACAAGGAGATACAAAAGATAACGTGAATGAAGAAGCCGAATTGAGCAAGCCAGTGGAAGAGGTAAATGCGCGCAAGGAAGAAATGAACATGCTTAAGGCTGTAGCTTTTCTTGGTTTTGGAATGGCAGCCCTAGCTATTATTTTTATTCTATTCTTTGTGCGTGATCTTGATACTCGAGTTGTAGATGTAGACGGGGCGGTTACTACCCTTGAGGAAAAAATGGCACCGCTTAGACAACATGTCGATGATAGTATCGCAAAGGTCAATCAGGATATAGCGGGGCTCGACAACAAGATTGGAAGTTACGAACGAGTTATGGCTGTTATGGAATTAAAACGCGCCCTTGCGACTGTACAGGGAATGTCTATGGGTAATTCAGCAAATATTAAATCCAAATCCAATCAAGTGGTCGCAGAAATTGAATCTCTTTTGGTTGAGCTAGGGGCAAAAGCTGGGACAGGAAGAATGCCCGCAGGAATCGTTAGTCTTAAAGAAGCACCTGCAGCACCCGAGGTACCTGCGGAAGAACCAGTTCATGTGGAGGAACCTGCCGCCGCGATTGAAGAGCCTCCAGTAAAAGAAGAACCAGCACCTGCGGCACCGACAGAAACAACCGAGGACGGATCAGAAGCTCCCGAAGCTGAAGAAACCCCTGCCGAAGAAGGTGGCGATGAAGGAGAGGAAGATGAAGAGGAAGAGGAAGAGGACGAGTAAACTTCTTTTTGCAACTGCTCCATCCTGTTAGAGTCCCTCGTATATGCCAGCTATAAAATTAATCATTTATTTTCTTGCAGCGGTTTTAATAGGCTCCTTTGCTGTTCAGAATATGGCTTCCGTGGAAGTTAACTACTATGATTTGCGCTTGAACTTACGCACCTTGGAACTTCCCTTGGTAACAGCGGTTATGATTCCACTAGGGTTGGGTTTGTTTTTTGCCTGGTGCTTATGGTTATCCAGTTGGATCAAGATGCGAATGGTAATTAGGAAGCAAAGCAAAACGATTTCTTCGATGGAAGAGGAACTTAAAAATCTTAGAAATACACCGCAGATCCCTGCTCAAGTCGAATCTTCTATCGACTCTTAAACCCGTACTATCCTCTCTAAAAATTCAAACTCCGGCTGGTTGCTGTTGTGTGAGGCAATGGACCCCTCCAAGTCCCCATATTAAAGCTTTGCAGGGAATGGGAATAATTTTTCGATCTGGAAATAGAGGTTCTAATATTGCAAGGGCGCGCTTGTCATTTGGATGGTTGTAAACGGGTACAAGAACCGATTTGTTAGCAATATAGAAATTGGCATAACTTGCAGGTAAACGGTCCTTTCGATTTCCTACATAACCAGGCATTGGAATGGATATAATTTCTAGGGGATGGTCATTTTGATCGGTTGTATTTTTTAATAGGTCATAATTGTTTTTCAATAAAGAATAGTTAGCGTCGAATTCGTCTTCCTCAACAGCGCACACGATGGTGCTGGGATTTACAAATCGAGCGAAATTATCAATGTGCCCATCAGTATCATCGCCTTCCACTGCGCCGTTTAGCCAAAGAATTTTTGAGACTCCTAGGTAATCCCTCAAAAACTTTTCCATTTCGCTGCGGCCAATACCACTATTTCGGTTTGGATTCAAAACACAGGATTCAGTAGTCATACAGGTGCCTAGTCCATTGACATCTATAGCCCCGCCTTCCAAAACAAGTTTTGGTTTGAAATGAAATAACTTTGACTTCTCGGCGATTAAGGTACCTGCAAGGTCATCCAACTCCCACTTATATTTTCTTCCCCATGAATCAAAGTCCCAATCATTTACTGCAACTTTTCCATTGTCTTGTACAATGAAATTAGGCCCATAGTCACGAATCCACGAATCGTTAGTGGGAATATTATGTAAGACGATATTCACCATGTTTACACCATTTTCCCTGAGAGTTGTTTCAACAGACCTTTCCATCTTTTCATCGTTAACAAGAATGTGAGCGGGTTCATCAATAGCAAGTTGTTGAATGATTGTTCGGAACTCAGTCTCGACTTGTTGTATATCCTGGCCCGGCCAAGTTTCAAGATTGTGTGGCCAAGTCAACCAAGTTCGTGAATGAGGTTCCCATTCAGCTGGCATACGAAATCCTAGTGAGGCAGGCGTATCATTCATTAGGGTCATGAAAAATTTTATTGAGGTGTTGGTATGCATCAATTCTACGGTCTCTTAAGAAAGGCCAGTTTTGCCGAACTGATTCAATTTCAGGTAACGAACATGAAGCCAATATTATTTGAGGTTCACTTCCATTTGCCTGCTGTAAAATATTTCCAAATGGATCGCAGATAAAAGAACGCCCCCAAAAAGTTAAGTCTGATTCTTTGCCGCCTCGATTTACAGAAGCCAAGAATAAACCGTTTGAAATGGCATGAGATTTTTGAATAGTCTCCCAAGCTGATATCTGGCTAAGTGATTCCATGCGGTCACATTTTTGATAGCCGATCGCGGTTGGATAAAACAAAAACTGTGCTCCTGTTAAGGCAGTCAAACGTGCGGCTTCTGGGAACCATTGATCCCAACAAATTAAAACACCAACTTTCCCGTAACGTGTAGAAAAACTTTTAAATCCATTGTCCCCTGGTGTGAAATAATATTTTTCGTAAAAGCAGGGATCATCTGGAATATGCATTTTTCGATAGGTTCCTGCTATGCTTCCGTCGGCATCTATGATAACGGCTGAATTGTGATAAATACCTTCCGTCCTTTTTTCAAACAAGGGAACAATCAATACAACTTCTAGTTCTTTTGCCAATTGCGCCATGACCATGCTAGTGGGACCAGGAATTGGCTCAGCCAATGAAAAATTTTTTGGGTTTTCTGTCTGGCAAAAATAATTAGAAAGAAAAAGCTCAGGCAAGCAAATAATTTGAGCTCCTTTTGCTGTAGCTTCGCGAATAGAATCTATGGCAACCTGTAAATTCTGATCAGAATCATTATGAGAAGTCATTTGGATTAATCCGATGACACGAGTGTTATCCTTAATATTTTTCATAGTAAGTGTGAGTTAGAAGTGTGCGTTCATACTTTATGGCATGATATGGTATCATATTAAATATTTCCTTTTCATTGTGGTCCTATCAACTTTTTTAAAAATATTTCTAAGATTATGTGGATAAAACAGGCATTCAGGGATTATTACAAGCCAAAACTAAAGCGAGAGCTAAAACGTGATCCAAACCAAGATGAAATGGATCAACGCTTTGAAGAAATTTATAGTCAGGTTAATTGCACTTTGCTCGCAGGAGTTTTAGAAGGGGTGGCTATTTATTTTTATGAGATAGCAAAATTTTCTAAAGAAGAACTGGATGGCTTTAGAGATCGTCCAGAGGAATACTTGTTTGATCGCTTTGGTGGTGGCAACTATAAACTCAATTTTTATGAAGGTCCCTCCTTTATTGTATGTGTAAACTTTAAACCTAAAGGCGAACCAAAGTGGATCGACCTACTTCCTGAAAAGGCTGGAGCAAACCCTAATCCTGCCTGATTTGATTTTCTGGATACACCCAATATCATGAACAATAGCATTTCGATGCAAAGAGATGGATTGATAAATTGTCTTAATCGAGTCCAAGGTTGTATTAGTTATCCGAGACAGGAAATTTCTGTTGAAGGTCTTCGAGGAGCGGCTAGCGCCTATTTTCTCTCTCGTTTGCAGCAATTAGAAAATGGACGACCGGTAATTATTGTGACAAGTGATCAAAACCGAGGGGATTTATTATTGGAAGATTTTAAATATTTTTTCCATTATATGAACCTTAAAATCAAGCCTCAATCATTTCCATCCTGGGAATTATTGCCCTATGAATCTCTTTCACCTCTTAATCAAATTTCCGGTGAAAGACTGGAGATCTTAAATAGACTGAAGAGGGGTGAAAAACTTTTCCTAATTGCTCCTATTGAAGCACTGATGCAAACAGTAATTCCAAAACATAATCTCCAAAAAAATGTGTTTTCAATCAAATCAAATGACGAGCTGGAGCGTGAACTTTTAGAAGCCAGTCTGGCTGATAATGGGTTTTTACGTTCATCTCTTGTTGAAAATAGATGTGAATTTAGTATTCGCGGAGATATCGTTGATTTTTTTCATCCTGGAGCAAACAATCCGATTCGCATTGAACTTTTTGGAGATACAGTTGAGTCAATTCGAGAATTTGATATTTTCACCCAGATATCAATAAACAAATTAGAGGCTATCGATATTCTTCCTGTTCGTGAGTTGTGTTTGAGTAAAGCTGAGAGCGAAAGTGGATTGAGGAAAATTTTAAGACGATCAGAGGAATTGGGTTTAGAGAAATCTCAGACCAATGAACTTCAGGAAAAAATTAAGAATCTTGGGTTTTTTCCAGGAATGGAATTTCTTGCACCTTTTTTTTTCAGTTCTAGAGAAACGGTATTTGATTATTTACCTGAAAACACCCTGGTTGTAATGGATGAACCTGATACCTTGGTTGAAAAAGGTCAACAATTTGAAAAACTCATTCAATCAGAATTCAATAATTGCATCGAGAATGGAAGAATTACTTCTTCACCAAAAGAGTTTTATCTTACCTCCGGAGAATTTTTTTCTGAGTGTAAGGACCTGCATGGGCCCCTCAAATTAAGTTCTCTCAAAATTACGGATAGTGGAGAACACAATTTAGAGATCAAGCAAATACCTCAGATGGCAGGTAGTTTGGATATATTTACCGACCAAGCGATTCGATGGAAAAGTGAAGGACAAAATATTGTGATCGTTGCCCCTGCAAAGGGGCAGATTCGTCGTATACATGAATTAATGAACGAATGGGGTTTGGAAGTGGATGTGGATCTTGGACGATTGAGTCAGGGCTTTCATTTTAAATCGGCCAATTTGGTTTTTATTGCCGAGCATGAAATTTTTGGGAGGTCACATAAGCATCGACATAGACGAAAAACTAATTCACAGAGTTTTCAAAGAGGATTAAAGGATTTAAAAAAAGGAGATTATCTAGTCCATGTAGATTATGGCATTGGCCTTTATTTAGGTACTAAAGAAATCAAAACTGGAATTGGAGGTGGAGAATTTCTAAATATCCAGTATGCAGATGATGAAAAGCTATACCTTCCCATGGAGGGATTAGGTAATATTCAAAAATATGTAGGCGGATCAGAAAATGCTCCTCCTTTGAGTAAAATGGGGGGAATTGCCTGGAAGAGACAAAAAAAACAAGTTAAAGAAGCTATTCAGGAGATGGCTGGGGATTTGCTGAAACTTTACGCTTCAAGAGAACTGGCTAAGGGTCATGCGTACTCATCAAATACTATGATGGTAAGAGAGTTTGCGGACTCATTTGAGTATGAGGAGACGGATGATCAACTAAAGGCAATTGAAGAGGTGGAAAATGACCTCGAAAGCGATAAGCCAACAGATCGATTGATCTGCGGTGATGTAGGGTATGGGAAAACGGAAGTGGCCATGCGAGCTGCATTTAAAGTGATTCTGGATAAAAAACAGGTTGCCGTATTGGTGCCGACAACCATTCTTGCTCAACAACATTTGCAAACTTTTCAGGAGCGATTTAGAGAATATCCTGTCACTATTGATATGGTAAATCGTTTCCGTTCACCACGCGAACAAAAAAATACTTTAGAAAAGCTAAAGAGGGGAGAAGTGGACATCATTATTGGAACGCATCGACTGCTTTCAAAGGATGTCGAGTTTGCTTCATTGGGACTGATTGTAGTGGATGAAGAACAAAGGTTTGGTGTTAAACATAAAGAGAAATTAAAAAAACTTAGAAACTCTGTTGATATTTTAACGCTCACCGCCACTCCTATTCCTCGAACTCTACATTTTTCTTTAATGGGAGTTCGGGACTTAAGCGTTATTGAGACTCCTCCTCTGGATCGCCTTGCGGTCAAGACTTTTATAAGAAAATTTGATGAAGAGGTAATTCGTGATGCCATTTTAAGAGAAGTGGATAGAGGGGGGCAGGTGTTTTTTGTGCACAATAAAATCCACAGTATCCATTCTATTGCTGAATTGATAAGGAGACTGGTTCCAGAAGTCAGGATAGATATAGGCCATGGTCAATTGCCTGAACATCAGCTAGAAAAAGTTATGAAAGGTTTTCTTGAGAAAGAAATAGATGTGTTGCTTAGTACTTCTATAGTTGAATCAGGACTGGATATTCCTTCAGCAAATACAATCATTATCAATCGCGCAGACCAATTTGGATTAGCTCAACTTTATCAACTTCGTGGCCGTGTGGGTAGGTACAAGCATCAAGCCTATGCTTACCTATTAATTCCTAGCGCACAGGCATTGAGCGAGGAAGCGCGAAAAAGACTTGCGGCAATAGAAGAGTTAAGCGAATTAGGTGCAGGCTTTCAACTTGCAGCAAGGGATATGGAAATTAGAGGTGTTGGAAATATGCTAGGAAGTAATCAATCAGGGCACATTGCCTCTGTAGGGTTCGATCTTTACTGTAAACTAGTTGAAGATATGGTTAAAGATATTCGCGGAGAAAAGGTTGAACCTCGAATTGAAGTTGAAATTGATCTTTTGGTTAAAGGTTATATTCCCAATGAATATGTTCCCGATCTTAACCAAAGATTAGATCTTTATCGACGAATTCAATTAGCGGCAGACATAAATGAGTGTATGGCTTTATCTAGAGAAATGATCGATCGTTTTGGCCCGTATCCCGAGTCGATTGAGAAGCTTTTGGCGTTACTTGAAATTCGTATATTTTGTCAAAAATTACATATAAACCAAGTCCATATGAAAAATGGAAAAGTATTTATGACTTTGCTTCCCTCGACTCCTGTGAGGCCAGAAAGTCTTGCTGTGATTTTGGATGAACGGTTAAAGATGTTGTCCGAATTTCAGATTGGAATTCTCCTTGACAGGAAAGGTTGGAAGGCAGATTTAAAAGTAGTTTCTAAATATCTACAAAAACTTTTAAATTTATTGAATGTTAAAAAGGCCTAATTGTGATTATATATTTTAAGCCATTATTGTTGGTCATGATCATTATATTAAACTCTTGCTTTGATAATAATCCTTCAGCGAATTTAATAGCTAATGATATTGTGTTAAGAATAAATGATGAGAAAGTCTCATCAAAACAATTTAAAAAGATATTTGTCGAGCAGAAAAAAATATTTAAAGTTCAAAATACCCAAGAATTAAAACCAGAAGAGTTGACTTGGCTTAAAAACAGAGTGCTAGATGAAATAGTAAAAAAAACCTTACTTTCACAGGAAATTGCGAAAAATAATATTACGATTGACCAAAATAAATTGGATGAGGTTTTGAGTCAAAAAAGAGAAGGATATATTGGAGGCACACTGAAACAAACGTTGGCATTAGAAAAGATTTCGGTTAATGATTGGGAAAATTCTATAAAGACTACGCTTTTGATAAATAAATTGATTCATAAATATGTCAATAGTAAGGTGTCGGTGAGCGAGAAAGAAATGCGTGAATATTTTGATAAAAGTAACGACTTCCATAAGAAAGAACAAGTTAGAGCCCTTCATATTATGGTCGAGTCTGAAGAAGAAATTAGAGAAATACAAAAAGAAATTCGGCGTAAGCAAAAATCTTTTTCGGAACTTGCAAAAGAGTATTCTCTTGGACCTGAAGGGATCCAGGGAGGTGACTTGGGTTATTTTGAGGCTGGTCAGATGCCGGAAGAGTTTGACGATGTTTTTAAATTAAAGATAAATAAAGTTAGCGATATTATTCGAACTCCGTATGGTTTCCACTT
>CAZMBO010000046.1:0-5397 GCA_964564655.1 uncultured Nitrospina sp.
GATGTAGGCGATCTAACCTTCAGCAATGAAATTGATCTTGCCTCGAGTCTTGAGGGAAGAGAAATGATATTTCAACTAACCAGCCGAGACCGGAATGAACTCAGATTGATTGAAGACGCACTTTTTAGAATTAACGATGGAACGTATGGGGCATGTGAGTCTTGCGAAAAAAAAATTAGCCTAAAAAGATTGCAGATTATGCCTCTTACCGCCTTATGCATCGATTGCCAGGAAGCGGCTGAAAATCTATAAGACCTGATTTAACTTCCGTGACATTTTTTATATTTCTTACCACTTCCACAAGGACAAGGCTCGTTTCTTCCAACCTTTTCCTCTTCTCGGCGAACAGTTTCAGGTTTATCTGATCCTTCCACATTTCCCCGATGCTCAACCATTTGCTTTGGCTTAGCAATAACATCTTCGTCTTCAAATTCACTTTCTCTCCGTATTTGAACTTTAAAAAGATACTCAGTGATTTCCTCTTTGATCCGTGCCATTAAATTACTAAAAAGAGAAAAACCTTCTTTTTTATATTCAGTTAGAGGATTTTTTTGAGCATAACCACGTAAGCCGATCCCTTCTTTTAAATGATCCATTCCCAACAAATGGTCCTTCCAAAGAGTATCCAGAACCTGCAACATTATTATTTTTTCTTGATGCCGCATGGCAGCAGGGTCTATCTCCAATTCTTTAACAATTCCATCTTCTTTTAATTGATAGGCATCACATACTACTTGGGCAACCGACTCATAAAGTTTTTCTCGGTTACAATGCTCTAACTCCAGCTTATACTTCCCTTCGATTTCCAATTCCTTTTCATTAACTTTTTCTATATGCACACCAAACTGTCTCTCAAGAAAATCGTTTAAAGACTCGATATCCCATTCTTCTGGATAAACTTTTTCATGGGCTACTTCAGAAACGATGTCATCGACTAATTCATCGGCCATATCAAGAAGGATTTCCTTTGGGTTTTCTGCATGGATAATTTCTCTTCGTAAAGCATAAAGAACCTCTCTTTGGCGATTCATCACATCGTCATATTCCAAGACATGTTTGCGGATATCAAAATTGTGAGCTTCTACTTTTCTCTGTGCATTGGCAACGGCCTTGGAAACCATACTATGTTCAATCGGCTGTCCATTTTCCATTCCTAGTCGTGCCATGAGAGGAGAAATTTTATCGGAACCAAAAATGCGTAGCAGATCATCTTCCAGGCAAAGAAAAAATCGGGAAGATCCTTTATCTCCCTGCCTGCCCGATCGTCCGCGCAACTGATTATCAATACGTCGACTTTCATGGCGTTCCGTTCCTAGAATATGAAGTCCTCCTAATTCAGGAATTCCTTCACCAAGGACAATATCGGTTCCTCGACCCGCCATATTGGTAGCAATGGTAACGGCATTCGGCTGCCCCGCCTGAGAAATAATCTCCGCTTCCTTTTCATGGTGTTTTGCATTCAGGACATTGTGTTTGATTCCATACTTTTTTAGTTTTTTACTCAAGAGCTCTGACTTCTCAATTGAAATCGTTCCCACCAGAACGGGTCTGTTTATTTTGTTTAATTCTCTAATCTCTTCAATAACGGCATCGAATTTTTCCTTTTCCGTTCTATAAATCACATCCGGGTGGTCTTCACGAATCATCGGTCGGTTCGTAGGAACCACCACCACTTCAAGTTTATAGATGGACATAAACTCTTCCGCTTCCGTATCTGCGGTACCGGTCATTCCTGCCAGCTTTTTATACATACGGAAATAGTTCTGAAATGTAATACTGGCCAGAGTCTGGTTCTCATTCTCTATATTGACACCTTCTTTTGCCTCTAAAGCCTGGTGCAGGCCATCGCTGTACCTTCTTCCGTTCATCATACGACCGGTAAACTCATCTATAATGATTACCTCTCCATCACGAACCACGTAATCAACTTCATTTTTAAAAATACCATGTGCTTTTACAGCTTGGTTCAAGCAATGCAAGGTTTCAATGTTTGCGGGGTCATAAAGGTTTTCGATATTCAGGTCTTTTTCCATCTTTGCTATCCCTTCCTCGGTAAGGGATGCTGTTCGAGCTTTTTCATCAATGGTGTAATGTTTTTCTTTCTTCAAGCTAGGAACAAGTTTATTGACCTTATAATATTTATCCGTGGACTCTTCTGCAGGTCCGGATATGATCAATGGAGTCCTCGCCTCATCGATTAAAATATTATCCACTTCATCGATGATTCCAAAATTCAAATCTCTTTGAACCATTTGCTCTTTGGAAAATTTCATATTATCGCGCAAATAATCAAAACCAAACTCGTTGTTGGTTCCGTAGAGCACATCACAACTGTAAGCCGCTTTTCTTTCTTCTTCCGGAATATCGTGATAAATCATGCCAACAGAAAGCCCTAAGAACTTATAGACGGTTCCCATCCATTCACTATCTCGAGTCGCTAAATAGTCATTTACGGTAACAACATGAACACCCTTCCCCTCCAAAGCATTTAGATAAACCGGCAAAGTAGCCATCAAGGTCTTTCCCTCACCAGTTTTCATTTCGGCAATTTTCCCCTCATGCAGAACGATCCCGCCAATCATTTGAGCATCAAAATGCCTCATCTCCAGGGTTCGCCAACTGGCTTCACGCACAACTGCAAAGGCTTCAGGAAGAATATCATCCAAACTGGCTCCTTCCAGGATTCTGCCTTTAAACTCTTGAGTTTTACCTTTCAGTTCTCCATCTGTCAGGGGTTTGATCTTATTTTCCCAATCATTGATCTCCTCTACAACGGCTTGAATACGTTTTATTTCCCGATCATTTCGGGTACCAACTATTTTTTTTATAAGTCCAAATACCATTGCAATTTAAACCGGGAAATATTTTATAAAATAGGAGTAACCTAAACCCTGCAAGACTATAACCACCAAGAAATATTGCCGTTCGAGTTCTGAAGAAATAAATTCGAGTGGGGAAGGAAACCTATCAGAAACAAAATTTAATACTTTAACTAGAACAGAACCGGATCAATCTTCCAGAATATAGTTTTTAGGACTCACAGGAATTCCATGTAATAGAACTTCATAATGCAAATGAGGCCCTGTACTTCTCCCCGTGTTACCCACCAATGAAATCACCTGGCCACGCTTGACATGGTCTCCAACTTTCACAAAATGTTTGGAGTTATGACCATAACGCGTCACCACACCATATCCATGATTGATTTCTACCATGTTGCCATAACCATATTCTCTACCTTCTACAACAACTTCACCGTCGGCGGTGGCTCTCACAGGCGACCCTGAACGTGCTGCAATATCCCAGCCTTCATGCTTTTCACGCAATCCGGTGAATGGAGATTTACGAAAACCGAACCCAGAAGTTACCCAACCACGAGTTGGCCAAATGGATGGTGTTGAGGAAAGAAGCGATTTCTGGTTTTTGAAAAAATTATCCAGTTCCTGAAAACTAATACTTTGAATTTTTGCCTGCTTATCTAAATGATCCAAACCATTTGATAAACGTTCAATCATACTTGCAGCACCACGACCCATGGCCGTGTTGAAGCTACTTGTGGCCAAGCCATAAGGACCGCCAACGCCCCAGTTCTTTTTTACAGATTTTGGGGAATTTTCAAGCGCAGTGATAACTCGTAATTTCTTCTCAAATCGCTCTAGTCGGGCCAACTCGGTTTCAAAGTTCTTAACTTGATGAGAAAACTTTTCTACCTGAATTTTCCTTATATTTGATTCTTTTCGGATTTTAGCCAACTCTATCTCATTACCCTGCAATTTCAAATATTGCTTTGCAAAATAAACAGAAGAGCCAAGAAACGCTAAAATGAGAACCCCAGTAATGGTAAGTGCAAGCTTTGCAAATTTTTTTGGCAGGTAGAATTTTTTTGGCGAACTTGTTGCTCCGGGGAAAATAACTACGGTAAATTCATCTTTTTGCACCCTATCTCCTTATTAAAAACTTAAACTTCATAAACTGCGTAATCGTAACGCTTAACTCCCTTTTTTGTCAACCGTTGAATCTAAAAAAACGTGAGAATTGCATATCCCCAAGCTCAGGTTTATCAGCAAGTCTATTTTCCAATCCAAGTTAAATCTCACTATCAATTTGAAGTTTTTATTTTATCCTTAGCCTGAATATGATTCGGGTTTATCGATAATACACGCGTGAAATATTCTTGGGCTTTTTTGATATTTCCTTTTTCTTCGTGAAGGAGTCCCAAACTAAAAAAAACAGGCACCTGACCTTTTATATCATCTATTTCTTGGTATATTTTTAACATTTCTTCAAACCCAAGAATCGTATTGTCCAACTCGCCTTTAGAGTAAAAACCAAATGCCTTTTGCCGAATCACCCGCGCCAGAACTTTCCCATAGGTCAAGGCACGTTGTTTAGATTTCCGTTGTAATAGTTTTTTATATTCGTTTGCAAATCGATCGAGTTCCCCCATTTTCTTGTAAATTGCATTTAGGTTCCAAACGAAAATAGTTTCTCTCGGGTTTACTTCAATTGCTCTTTGAACTTTTTTTACCGCGAGTTTATACTGTTTTTTCTCCGAAAGAATGGCGCCCCAATTGTTCCAGGCAAGGCCATTTTGAGAGTCCATTTTAACGGCCTGAATAAAAGCCTTTTCGGCATTTGGGTAGTCTGCCTTAAGGTAGTTTAAATATCCGAACGCATACCAGATATGAGTAGAAGCTGACGTCTGGTAGTTATTCAAAAACTTTTCGGCACTACTCAAATCATCCATCGCTTTCCAGGCTTTTAACATGGCCCGGAAAATATAACTCGTCTCCCCTTCTGACTTCAGCACTTCTTTATATTTTTCAATAGACTCTTTATATCGTCCCCTGGCAAAAAGAACTTCGGCTTCATTTTTTGCGGACAAATTAAATTTTTCAAGACCCGGATGAACTTGGGCAAAAACAGGAGAAGGATGGAATGAAATACTAAAAAACAATAGAAAGGAAACTACAATCATAGATTATGCTCGTTGGTTGGGGAACTCAAAAATCAAAAGCCACCAAAGTCAGCCGAACCCGCCTCGGGGGAAACAACATCCCGTTCAGTCCGATCGAAGAAGCGAGTGAATTGGCTTTCAAAATGCAATCGCACATCACCAATCGGACCGTTACGTTGTTTTCGAACCAAAATTTCGGTTTTACCCGGGTCATCGGTTTCCGGGTTATAGACAACTTCACGATAAATAAACATTACCACATCCGCATCCTGCTCAATAGAACCTGACTCTCTCAAGTCAGAAAGCAGTGGATGCTTATCTGTCCGACTTTCGACCGCGCGACTCAACTGTGAAAGCGCGAGGATGGGCACATTGAGTTCTTTAGCCAAAGCCTTTAGACCCCGAGAAATATCTGAAACTTCCAACTGCCTGCTTTCAGG
>CAZMBO010000046.1:5497-12458 GCA_964564655.1 uncultured Nitrospina sp.
AGCCGACGTGCTCTTGCCCTAACATCCAGGACGGAAAGTGCCGCACTGTCATCAATAAACATTTTAGCCTCAGATAACCTGCGCCCCGCTTCGTGAAGTTTAGGCCAGTCACTTTTTGCGAGGTAACCCGTCCGGACTTTCTGAGAATCTACTCGGGCCTCAGAACAAAGTAACCTTACGCCTAATTGTTGTTTTGACATTTCCAAACTAAAAATTGCAGTGGGGATACCTTCATGAAGAGAAACGAAACGAGCGATATCCAACGCGAAGCTTGTTTTGCCCATACTTGGGCGTGCAGCAAGAATAATAAGATCAGAGGGCTGAAAACCTGCGGTCATATTATTCAAGTCGGTAAAGCCGCAGGAAAGACCAGTGACCATTCCCGGCTCCATGGAACGCTTTTCCAGGCTGGAAACGTTTTCTTTAATTACATCGGTAAGTTTGAAAAAACTCGGCTTGGTCCTCTTCTCTGAAATTCCAAATATGGACTGTTCCGCTTTATCCAAAAGCGTGTCCACATCATCCTTATCGCTGTAGCTATTGGAAACTATATCCGTAGCGGTTTGGATCAGATCCCGAAGAATCTTTTTTTCACGTAGGATTTTTGCGTGGTGACTGACAGCCGTAGCGGTGGGAACATAATCCTCAAGCAAGCTGAGGTATTCGAGGCCCCCTACATTGTCCAACTCATCTTTTTTTCGTAATCGATCCGCCAGGGCAAGAACATCAATGGGCTCGTTGGCCTCGAACTGTTCCCGCATTACAATAAATATTTTTTTGTTAGCTGCCTTATAAAAATCTTCTTCACTGAGTACTTCGAGTGCCTTGGCAATTGCTTCGGAGGAATGCAAACATGATCCCAGCACACTCTGTTCGGCCTCTTTATTATAAGGGGGAAGCTTGCTCAGAGAGATTTCGGTCAGGGCATCTGCCATGATTTTTAAGGCTCAGTCGATTAGGTTTATTCTTTTTCTTGAGGCTTTTCTGCTTCTTTGGCTTTCGGTGTTTCCGATTTTCCTTCCGTCTCAGTTTTTTCTACCATCTTCTCCCCTTCAACGGTAAGCTTAATTTGCGCCGTCACCTCCGGGTGAAGTTTTACGGGTATAGAATACTCTCCCACTTTTTTAATGGGTTCTTGAATTTGGATTTTTCTTCGATCAATATCGATTCCCTTTGCTTTCAACAAATCAGAAATTTCCTGCGCGGTCACCGTACCAAACATTTTTCCACCATCTCCCATTTTTTTCTTAATCTGGATAGCCGTATTACTGATTTCATCAGCAACACCTTGGGCGATATCAGTAACCTTTTTAACTTTAGCCTGAACAATTCTTTTTTGATGATTGAAGGCTTTAAGGTTATTCGGCGTGGCAAGTAAAGCCTTGCCCTTAGGGATCAGGAAGTTTCTTCCATAACCGTCTTTCACCTCTACTTCATCACCACAAAATCCGAGACCGTCTACATCTTCTTTCAACAACAGCTTCATAAAGTTTTCCTTTCCTGAAACGACTAACCTTCTTCACTCGGCAGTGATTTTCTTATTTTCCTAAAATCTACCCATATATCGAACACGCCAATCCCGGCTATCAGCCCAATAAGGATGGGTTGTGCAAATATTAAAATAAAAAGAATCAACCAGAGAAAAATTGGAACTTTTCTAGTCTTTAAAAAATGAACTACAATGCTCATACCCTGAGCAAAATAGATGACCATCATTGCAATAAATAAATTCAGCCCTACATCTGCTATCAATCCCTGACCCAGAAACAACGCCAAACAAGCTGCTATAAAACCCCATACAAGGTTCTCCGGGCAAATCCATTGGGCAAACGTACGTTCCGAGAATAACCCCGGCCCATAAATGCGACCCCAAACTAACCTCAACAAACCGTAATTTGCCATTGCACTAATTAAAGAGCCAACGAAAACAAATGCAGGATAAGAAGAAGCGAATCCACCAACCGTTTTTTCCACAAACGCCTTCATGTCCTCTATTTCCGCCTTATTTTCCCCAACTGACCCAAAGGTCTCAAAGGATTGAGCGAAATGGGTCCTTATCTGATTTTCAAAAAATTCTTTAACAGTGGTATCCTGAGTCCCTAGCAGGGCAATCAGAAGTAAAATGGATACCCCCCCTGATATTAGAGACGAGGCCCCTATGCACCAATCTCCAGGAAACCGAGCCCGGATCATTTCTCCCAATACGAACGCCATTACAGCATATTCAGCCATGAATAGTAGGGCTTGGTTCTGCCCTACCAAAAACCAAAGGACGCCAAATATAAGGGTCATCAAAACAAGTGCTACCTGTTTACCCCGCTGCAAGAAAATAAAAACCAACGGAAAAGGCGATAAAATACCAACCAATGCCCCCAAGGGTGGAATAACCACCAGAGCAAATAAAAGCGCAAAAACTAGAACAACCGGCAACAGTACATTTTGCGACTTTGGCCCTTGGTCCAAAACTAGTGCTGAACAGAAAAAGGCAGCAAGGCGATATTACGGGCTCTTTTAATCGCCCGTGTTAATAGCCTTTGGCACCTTGCACAATTCCCAGAAATTCGCGAAGGAACAATTTTCCCTCTCTCTGAAATCAAGGGTTTCAGTGCTTTAATATCATGAAAATCTATATAAACCTTACTGTCATCATCGTTGCAAAAGCGACAGATTTTTTGTGAAAAAAATGAACGTTTTTTAGTTTGCTCAGCCATAGTTTCCTTCTTTTATCTTTAGTTAATTAAAATGGAACATCGTCATCAGGAACAGAGGGCGAGCCTGACCCCATATCCATCTTAGCGCCTTGCTTCGTTAAAAATTGTACGTTATTGGCCACCACTTCCAACTTACTGCGTTTTTGTCCGCCTTCTGCTTCCCAAGTTTGATAATTCAACCTTCCCTCTATAAATGCAAGGCTCCCTTTATTCAAATATTCGGCACAATTCTCACCCTGTTTTGCCCAAACCGTGATATCAACAAAACATACTTCATCCTTCCATTCTTCGCCCTGTTTAAACTTTCTATTTACCGCAAGCCCAAAACTAGCAACCGCTGTTCCACCAGAAGTATAGCGAAGTTCAGGGTCTCTCGTCAGATTTCCAATTAAAAGTACTTTATTGAAAGAAGCCATTTTAAGTTACCAGGTTTTCATTTCATTTGAGTTAGTAAAACTATTCCTCATCAAATTCGCTAACTTTTTCCGTTTCATCACCCTCTCCCTCAGCCTTGTCATCGTTCCCCAATGCTCTTTCCAACTCGTCATCTGTTAAGCTCACAACCATAAACTTGATGATGAGGTCGAAAAGTTTGTATTTTTTTTCTAAGTCAATAACGCCGGAAGGTTCCAGGGTGTGATAAAGGTTGAGATAAATACCAAAACGGTTTTTCTTAACTCTATAAGCAAGACGCTTCTTTCCCCACTTTTCGGTTTTCAGAATGGCTCCGCCATTTCCTTTAATGAACTCTCCTATTTTTCCGAGAGCTTCATCTTCGCGGGTATCTTCAATATCGGGTTTTAAAATCAGGACACTTTGGTAAGAGCGCAATAGGTACCTCCTCACGGGTTTAAAAAGAGATTGTTGAATCAATGCAAATACCAAATCTCCAACAACCCCATAAGCACCAACTCAAAAGTTGGAGCAAGGGATAAGACCACCTTCTATAATTTAGACACTAAACTATCATATTTCACAAAAAACAGGTAATCTTTTCATCGACCCTAAATAAAATCAATAAATTAAAAACAGAGTCTTAACAATTTCCCTACAAATCATGAGTCGACAAAATTTTAGTACCCTATGGTTTTCTATCCTTTTGGGTCTATTTGGGTGTGACCTTCCCTCACCTCCGCCCGATACGCTCTATAAATTCGATGTAATTGGGGTAGGAAAAGGCCCCTCCTACCTTTTAACCCACGACCTTAATCTAGATGGAGAACCTGATCTGATAACCGTCAACTCGAAAAGCAACAGCCTAAGTCTCCTTTATGGAAAAGGAGATGGAACATTTCATAGCCCGCGCCACATCCGAGTCGCAGAAGAACCAACCATGGTGACAGCAGGTGATGTCAACCGTGATAACATTCCTGACTTGGTCGTCAACTCGCGGGGGGAAGAAATGTTTGTTGTATTACCGGGAAATGGCGATGGCAGCTTCAGGAAGCCCATTCCTATAAAAACAGGAAAAGTTCCTTTGAACGTAATCCTGGCAGATTTCAATAACGATGAAAAGCTCGATGCCGCCGTAACATTGACTTTCGATCAAATGGAAATTTATATCGGCACTGGTGATGGTTATTTTAAAAAAGGTGAAACCTACCTTTCAGGGTCGCGTTCTTTTTCTGGAGTAGCAGAAGATTTCAATTCCGATAACAAACTGGACATAGCTCTAGCCGCCAGCAGTTCCAATTCCAGCTCTATTCGGATTTTTCTTGGCAACGGTAACGGCACATTTCAAAAACCAAAGGCTTACGCCAAAAAACTTGTTCCTCTGGCAGTAATCCTCGAAGATATGAATGAGGATGGAAAATTCGACTTAGTATTCGCTTCTGGAAAAGGCGATAACTTATATATGCTCTACTCCAAAGGCGATGGAAACTTCTCAGAGCCTATTTCATTTTCAGGAGGTGGGGGACCCTTTGCCCTAACCGTTGGCAACTTCAATTCGGACAAACTAAAAGATATCGCAGTTGCTAATTCCCGCTCCAGCAGTTTTTCATTAGTAGCTCGGAACGCCAATGGAAGTTTTCATTACCCTACACGTGACTATGTAATTGATGGGGGGACTGTATTGGCGATCACAAGCGGTGATTATAACCATAGCGGCATGAAGGACATCGCTGTAGCCAGCAATTTTAAAAATACAGTCGAAATCTACCTACAAAGAAGAAGTTTTAAATAACTTCGACTTAAATAAATAAAATTTTTGTTACTACCCAGAAATCATTAACTTTCTATCCTAAACAGCTTTTCTCCCCGCCTTCTTTTTAATCAAGCTTAATTTTTATAACGATCTTGGTCTCATTTTTCATTAGAAGGACGGGTGATTCCTGATTGCTGAAAAATCTTTCCCATCACTCCCATGAAGTTGTTTTGTTCCTGCTCGAGTATCTGAGCATTCTTTTGATTTTCATCAAAAATGTTCAAGCGGATCTCTTGAGGACGTTCCAACAACCTATCCAAAGCTTTTGCACTGTTGACCGGGGGGTGACAAGTGCCTTTTTGACATACATAAACCGTTGGTTCAATTGAGTTCTTACCCTCAGCTAAAGGCAGGTTTGATTCGCCGTTTTCGCTCCACACGACCACCTTGTTTGGACGATAATCGGTATGCAGCACTTTCCACATTTCATCAAACGCTGTGTCCTCTTGAGGCCCGGCAAAAACAACTTCAGTTGGAGAAAGGTTGGATGCGCTTAGTGTGGATAATAAACCTGTAAACGCAACTGGACTCTGCTCCATAAAGACCTGAAATGCTTTTACGGTTTCTTCCGATTTTTCTATGTAGGTTTTATTCCCTGTCAAACGACCCAGTTTTAATAATGCCATGGAGGCAATAGCATTTGCAGAGGGCATAGCTTCATCCGCCGGATTTTTAAGTTTCGCCACCAGTTGTTCTCTCAGTTGACCCGACAGAAAAAAACCGCCCTCGTCCTTATCCCAGAATTCCTCTATCATTGCATCCGCAACTTGTCTTGCTTTACTAACCCATTCACTTTGCAAAGAGGTTTCATATAGAGTAATCAGGGCTTCAAAAAAATATGCATAATCCTCCAAACATCCGGCGATACTGCTTTTCCCATCTTTATAGATGCGATACAGTTTTCCATCCTTCCATTGTTCTGACCAAATAAATTCAGCGCACCGTTTTGCTGCCTTTATATATTTTTCTTCTCCCAGTACGGAGTAGCCTGTTGCCAACGCAGTAATCATCAACCCATTCCATGAAGTGATGATTTTTTTATCTGTATCGGGACGAGTTCTTTTTCGCCGGGCCTCAAAAAGAGTTTTCTTTCCTTTTTTTAGGATATGATCCGCTTCGAATATGGGGATGTTTTCCATCTCCGCGAGGGGTTCCACTTTCATATTCAAATACAAAACATTCCGCCCATCCAATTGCCCTTTCGGGGTCATACCAAAAGCCTTGCTAAAAACTTTGGCATGCTTCGGCCCTAAAAGATTAAGCACTTCCTTTAGCTCCCAGGTATACCAGACCCCCTCTTTCCCCTCCGTATCTGCATCCTGACTGGAAAAAAAGGCCCCTTCTTGGGAGGTCATTTCACTCTCCATCCAAAAAAATATTTGCTCTGGAATTTCACGGTAAATATCCTGTTTTGTTGCCTGAAACATATCTAGAAACAGCTTTGCAAGTAATCCGTTGTCATAAAGCATTTTTTCGAAATGTGGAACTCGCCAGAAGCGATCGGTGGAGTAACGATGAAACCCACCTCCCAATTGGTCGAACAACCCCCCTTCAGCCATTTTGGTTAAACTTTTATCAAGAATATGCAAAGCATCTTCATCTCCTGTTTCCGCCCAATGCCTAAGCATAAGGGTGTAATGCATTGGCTCGGGAAATTTCATTCCTGACCCGAACCCTCCATATTCTTCATCAAATCGTTTTTTCAATATATCTATTGCTCCCTTAATGAGTTTGTTAGGCTTGACTCCTAGGGATTTGCCTGCCTTATTTTGCAAATGGATCTTTTCTAATAAGTTTTGCGATTTAATATCTGTTTGAATTGGGTCATCCGAGAAAAGTTTGTAGGCTTCTTCCAGTATCTGGGGGAACCCGGGTCGATTGAATTTTGGCGTGGGAGGGAAATAGGTCCCACCAAGATAAGGTTTTTGGTCAGGAGTGAGAAATATGCTTAAAGGCCACCCTCCTTGTCCGGTTAACTCTACCAATGCTTTCATATAAATAGCATCGACATCTGGGTATTCTTCCCGATCCACCTTAATGTTAA
>CAZMBO010000047.1:0-7687 GCA_964564655.1 uncultured Nitrospina sp.
TAGGGATAGCGGGATTTTTTCAGGAGAACTTTAAGTTCGTCCAGAGGAAGTCCAATGATATTGCTTTTAGAACCGGAAAAAGAACGAACCATAAAACTTCCCTTGCCTTGAATAGCATATGCCCCGGCTTTGTCCATGGGCTCCCCTGTGGCAATGTAGTCTTTTATTTCTTGATCGGTCAAAGATTTGATTTTGACTTGAGAGATTACGAATTTGTCGAGCGATTTTTCTGGGCCTACTACGCAAATTCCCGTTGCGACAAAGTGTTCTCTACCACTCAACCTTTTGAGGATTCGCTCAGCGTCTTTTTCGTCTTCAGGTTTCTCAAATATTTCATGACCCAGTGTTACTAGAGTGTCAGCACCAATGACCCAACAGTCTGGGAAATTTGGAGCAATAGACTCGGCTTTTGCCCGCGCTAGATTTCGTGCATTTTCCTCAGGGCGCAATTTTGGGTCCAGTACTTCTTCGATTGAACTGGGTGCCACTTCAAATTGAGGAAATATCTCCTTTAAAAGTTTCACGCGGCGGGGCGATTGTGAAGCTAGGACCAATTTTGGATTGTCATAATTCATAGACCCGTAAACATACATTAAGCCTAGCCCCTCATCAAGTTTTACCAGTTATTTCTTACTTGGCAATCGCTGGAAGAGTCCATCGTGTTCTTAGCGAACAAAGAATTCAATTACTCATAGAGTTTTTCCCAGTCGCCTTTGCTGCTAGCAGTGGAAATTAAGGTTTAAATCCTATATATTTACATCTTTCATTTTTTAATTTTGGGGGAAACATGGCGGGAGCGACCCATCAAATCCAGATACGCCATATTCTGGTAGACAAAAAAGAAGTGGCGGATCTATTAAAAGAAACAATAGAAGGTATACCCAAAGAAGCTGCACGGGTTCAGATGTTGATGAAGTTGGCAGGGAAATACAGCATTTGTTCCTCCTCCAAAAATGATGGGGGAAGCCTGGGCTGGTTAGAGGTTGGTTGGAATAAGCATGACCCACGGCAACCTCGCGGTGGCTTCAAGACATTGAGTAACGAAGAACTCAATGACTTTATAATGGATGGCGTTCAAGATATGTCGCTAAATAAGGGGCGGGTGTTTGGTCCTGTTGAAACGTATGAGGGATTTCACATCGCAATCATTTGTCAGGAAGTCAAACTGAATCGGATTCTTTAGTAGCGACAGTGAGCTGCTCCGCTTCTTCATCAATAAAGTTGTAGGCAAAGCATCCGCTTGTGCATCGAACCATATAATGAGGACAGGACCTGCAGGGTTCTTTAGCTTGGGTTTTATCGAAAACCGTGGTCAAAAATTTGGAGCCCATTTTTGCCATAGCGATGGAGTTCACTTCCTTGAAATCCGAAACGTTGCCCAATTTTAAATTGTGGAATGGGAAACAGTTGAAACAATCCCCTTTTGAGTCGATATCCATCGGGCTGCCATCTGCACAGCCAAAATAATAATCGTTTTTCTTCCATTCCTCTGTCGGTGGCAATTGTTTATTACCATGAAAGAAAAACCGATCAGTGAGGGAAAACTGATCCTCTTCAATTTCATCCAAAAAACAAGGTGGGAAGGAACAGTCGAAGCGGAAACACATTTGCGGAAACCGTTCTAAAATTTTCAGCATTTGTCGGCCGACTTTCGGATAATCGCGAATCGGTAAATAAATATTTGCTTCGCCGCCGATAATTGGAAACGCTGGACTGACTCGAATTTTATAAAGCTTGTCTTTTGGGAGCCCCACCTTTTGATAAATGGCGTCAATTTCTTCGCACTGCTTTTCCAAATCTTGATCTTTTGAATAAAGGTTGAGACTAAAGGTAACACTGTAACCGTTTGTGCGAAGCATTTTTTCCGCTACCTCTTTGCAACGCTCGTGATTTTTTTCGGAGATGTTCTCCAATGTTTGCCAATTTAAGAGAATAGCAAAGGTGACATTTTTATTTCTTGCTCCGCTGGGACCCGCAATTTCTAGCATTAAATCCAAAACTTTATCTGGCATTAGGCCATTGGTAAAAACGCTGAGATGGGTGTAAGGCAGAATGTCATTGTATGTGTTTCGAAAAATATCATTAAACTTGGGGTGCAGGGTTGGCTCACCCCCCATGAAATTGATGATTGGCGTATTCTTGATTTTTGGAAGAAACTCGTTTTGAAAATAATCGAATTCCATAGACTTGCCCGGTGTTTTTACCGTCTCTTCCATGTATTCGTCTGCAAAACAGTAATTACAGGTTAGATTGCAGTAACTGTTCAATATAATATTCAAAATTATTCTCCTAAAACTTGTTTAAGAGTCAAAGCGCCCTTTAAGTCCCCATTAAGGGATTAATTTCTTGGTAAATTTGATCAATCTGTATGATACCACAGGGACTTATGATATTCCTTAGGGGTCAAATTTTTTCTTCCGCCGCAAAATTTGAGAGGTGCCTGCCTGTACTACTAACCCTAATTCACATGGATGGGTTCGGACTACATTGACAAAGGCCTGGATAGCGTTATCCTTAGCATCAGACTCGTCTTCTGCCTCACAAGCGAATTCCCAGGTAGACCTTAAAGTGGGGATTTTTTCCAATCCGTGTTCTTCCAATCTACCAGTAACCTCGGTCAGCGAGTCCTCACTTATCCCTTTAAACTCTGCTGCGACAAGTACTTTATACTGCAAGGGTCTTTCTCCTTTTTGAGATTTAAAATATTTGTAAAGCCTAGTGTATAACAAGCCGTCCAGAACTTGTAATGTTTTAAAACCAAGTCAGGACTTAAATTTCCTGACTTACATTTATTTTTTTTGATCTCTGATTTGGCAGATACCGGCCGCGATGCTACCAAGAATGCAGTGTGTGAGAGCAGAGATAGCCCCAGGAACCGTTGCCAGTGCGTAATTTGAAAAGTTACTTCTTGCAAGTTCAGTAGCTAATCCTGAATTTTGCATGCCCACCTCGATGGAAATTGTTTGCGAATCTTTTTCTGATAATTTTAGTTTGCGTGATAAAAAATACCCCAATAAGAATCCAAAAAAATGTAATAGCATAATGGCAGCAATTAAAGGGGCACCGATTTCAAGGATCGCATCTTTTTTTGCAGCAAGAATGAAATTTACAATGAAAACGATGGAAAGTACGGCTAGAAAGGGTGTATAGGACTCGAATCGCTTTACCAATGGATTAAAATAATGGTTTAATAAAACTCCCACGACAATGGGTAAGATCACCACTTTAATTGTATTTATTAATAAGCCTAGAGTATCAACCTCAATGGTTAATCCTATCAGTTCCAGTGAGAGAGACTCGATCCATAAGGTGGTTAGAAGCGGCGTGAAAATAACAGCCAGCAGGGTGGAGACAGTAGTCAAACATACCGAGAGTGCTACATGAGCTTTTGCAATAAAACAAACCACATTCGAAGCGGTACCTCCGGGACAGCAGGCAACAAGGACGAGGCCAATTACGAAATCAATGGGTAAGTGAAAAAGTCGGGCCAGCACATACCCTAAATATGGCATGATGGTGTATTGCAGTCCGACACCCAGTAAGATTGATTTTGGAATTTTTAGGATATGGGAAAAATCTTCAATACTCAGAGTCAAACCCATGCTCAACATAATGATGGCGAGAAAGTAGGGAATCCATGTCGGCTGAAACCAAGTAGCGGTCTCCGGTTTCCATAAAGCCAGGCCGGCACCTGTGAGCACCCAGACAGGAAAAAGATTGGCGAGTGTTACAAAAATTTTTTCAAGGGAACTCACAAAATAGAGGGGTCAGGGTTTCTGCGCAATGATACTGGAGTATGCTTCTCTTGCATCATCGTAGTCCTGATATCTGAGAACCCGCATTCCCTTGAAGATATCGAGCAGTTCGTTGGTATCAAGGGCCCATTTGGCATTGAACCTTCGATATTTCAAGTAGTCGATATTGTAAGTTTCAACTAGAACCATACCACCCGGTTTGAGCGCAGCATAAAATTTTTCATAAAGCCCTCGATCCATAAAATAAGTACAAAGTATGAGGTCGTAGCTATTGGCTTCGAGTTCAATGTTTTCAAGATCAACGACTTTGGTTTTAATATTTACGTTATGTTTTGCAGCGAGCGCATGCGCTTTTTCTAAACCTTTTTCTGAAATATCGAGCCCGGTTACATCGTAACCTTGTGTGGCAAGATAAACGCCATTCCTTCCTTCCCCCATTGCAACATCAAGTGCTTTCCCCTTACGAAGGATTTCGATATTATTGACCAAGAATGGAATGGGTTTTTCTCCAAAGAGATAAATTTCTGTGTCATATTTTTCATTCCAACGGTCTTTATCCCTAGGTTTGGCGTAAGACAGTGATGTGGAATTGAAAACAAATAATATCGTTATAATTAGAAGCTGTAGAAATTGAATTTTGGGTTTCATAGGAAAAACCTTTGGAATTATTACTTTATTTTACCGAATCAGGTGTGTTGGTTCAACCCGATTTCCTCGTTTACTTAGGTCGGGCAAGTAGGTAAAATTAAGGCTGATCATTAAATAAACTGCCAACCCAAATATTTTTCATGGAGTGGGAAATGCCTCGTGAATCAAAATGGATCGCGGGAACGATAATGTTCTTGCTGACGTTAATTTTTTCTTCTAATGCTTTTTCTTTGGGCCAAGGGGCACCGATTCAAGAATCTGTTGACAAACGGTTTGCAAGGTTTGGGAATGGCACTGTCCTCGATCGAAAAACAAATTTGTTATGGATGGCAAAAGATTATTGGCAATTAGAGTCTAAGTGGGTCAACTGGTATACGGCAAAAGAGTATGCAAAAAAGATGAATCATAAAAACTATGCTGGATACCAGGATTGGCGAATACCTACAGCAGAAGAAGCGTCAACTTTGTATGACCGGAGAAAGCGCAATACAGATAAAGATGGAGATAAAATTTTTATTGATAGCATGTTTCCAAAAGGATCAGGGTGGGGAACTTGGACCAGTGATGAAAAAAGAAACAAAGCAATCACGGTTTCATACAAAGACGAAGGTGGAAAAGCCTACCAAGATAAAATATCAGGTGTCGATGCATTCCTGAGGCTGGTGAGGAAGGCGATTCCCTAATAAATAATCCTGATTTTCTGATTTCCGTAAATTTCAATGCGAAAAACCATTTTTTGGATGTGTCTTATTGGCCTTTTTCTACAATGGGATAACCTAGGCGCGTTCCATGGTGATATTTACCAACCCCGTGTGCCCATAGAGATTCTTGAAGAACTGCAGGACATAGATAACCCGTATCCTGTTACCCCTGAGAGAATCGAATTAGGAAAACAGATATTTTATGGCAAAGGCCTTTGTGTAACTTGCCACAGTAAAAATGGAAAGGGTGTGGGACTGCCAGGCCATTCTCCAAGAGATTTTACTGATAAAAAATGGCAGGAAATCAGAACCGATGGAGAAATGATGTGGGTGCTAAGAAATGGTAGTCCTGGAACAGAAATGCCCGTCCGAGTAGGCAAGGTAATCAATGAAGAAGAAGGTTGGAGCGTGATTCATTTTATCCGAACTTTTAAGGATAAGGAATGATCGAAAGTATTAAAGAAAAACTAAAAAAATGAAATCGGAAAACCCTCATTTAGCAAAGAGTCAATTTGCGTTCACCGTATTTTCGTTCCTAATGATTTTTGTTTTTGGTATGGTTTTTGACATTTGGGCCGGTCCCCCGTTGGGCCATGGAAGACGACATCCTTCCCGCGCTTTTCAAGGCCATCATGGTCAGGGTTTTCTGGGAAAAGGAATATGCCCACAAATTAGAACGACGGTGCAGGCACCAGATAGTATATATAAAAAGAAGAATCCGCTTGAACAAACCCCTGATCTTCTTTATGCCGGCGAATCATTGTTTCAGATCGAAGTGCAGCCGACTGCATGTAAAATCTGTCACGGTGTTACGGGGAACGGATTGGGAATTATGGCGCAAGGTATGAACCCTCCTCCAAGAAACTTCACATGCAGGGAAACTATGAAGTCTATTTCCGACGGTCAGTTATTCTGGATCATCCGTAATGGTTCCCCGGGTACAGGAATGCCTGCATTCAAAAACCTGAAGGATCGAGAAATCTGGCTGATCGTTCATTATTTAAGAAAATTTTCTAAACCAAAACGCTAATGCCAAAGTCGATCGCAGTTTTCGGATTGATGGTTGGCTTAACTTTTAATTTAAGTCTAGCCTCCGGACAGAGATCCGATTTTTATGAAGCTTCTGATTTTGAATCTGTAAATATTATCAAGACAGCTTCTGGTATCTGTCCCCAAAATAGAAAAACTAGAACAGCCCCTGGCAGATATCTTAAAAAAACCAATCCACTGGCGCCGACCAAAGAAAATATTCAAAAAGGCAAGGAATTATTTTTAAAAAATGCAAAGCCAACGGCTTGCAAACTCTGCCATGGAATTGGAGGCAACGGAAATGGAAATTTGGCAAGAGGGATGGAGCCACCCCCTAGAAACTTTACTTGCGGAAAAGTGATGAAAGATCTGTTGGATGGGCAACTATTTTGGGTTATTCGAAATGGCTCTAAAGGCACAGCCATGCCGGCGCACAAATTTTCTTTGAGCACAGAGCAGATTTGGCAACTCATCCTATATATACGAAGGTTTTTAGAAACTTAATCGTAATATTTTGCTTAACAAATAGGTCACTTATTTAAGTCGTAAATTAAACACGGAGTACAAATATGTTTAGCTGGTGGAAAAATTTTTCTGTTTTTTCTTTTTTAGCACTGGGCTTGCTTTTGCCCTCATCGCTCTGGGCAGGGAACGATGGTTATGCTAAAAAAATCATCAACAGCCAATGCAAGGGCTGTCACCGTTTTGAGGGGAAACCAAAATCAAAATTTGAACTCAAGGCTCCCGATTTAATGTGGGGTGGAGTGAAATACCAAAGACCTTGGTTGATTCGACGGCTATTAGGACAAGAGGAGAATCTTTATCCCAACGGGTACCGTTGGGATAAGTTGCGTCTATCGCTAAAACATATGATTTTGACTATTGAAGAGGCAAAAGTAGTGGCGGATTATATGGAAAAAAATTTACTGGATTCTCGTGTAAAAAAAAGCCTTATCGATATGTCGACCTTTACGAAAATGGAGGCAGCGTTGGGTGCAGAATTATTCAAGGAATATTCCTGTTTAGGTTGCCATCAAATCAAGGACGATGAGGGAAAGCTTATCGGCGGCCCTATTAGTACAACCCTGTTTGATGCGGGTAACCGTTATACTCTAGACTGGTGGAGTCGATTTGCAGAAAATCCACAGGACTTTACGCCGCATAGTGGCGAGTATCTTGCTGATATCAGCAAAAGAAAAGCACGACATATAATCGGCTATGTTATGACTCTGGGCGCAAAGGATTTTAAATATTACGAGCCCTGGAAATCGAAAGAATTCCAGAATACAGATATAGAGAGGGGAGCAAAAGTTTATAAAGAGTATTGCGTGCAATGTCATGGAAAAAAAGGCGGAGGGGATGGCCCGGGGGCAAAGGGGCTCGATCCGAAACCCGCTGTTCATGAAGAATTGCCTTTGAGTGAATATCCAGATGATTATCTTTATAACCTTATTTTTTACGGAGGAAAAAGCGTTGGGAAATCACCTAATATGCCAGACTGGGGGCTGACCTTGTCTAGACAAAACCTGGCAGATGTTATTGCCTACCTTCGTT
>CAZMBO010000047.1:7787-12433 GCA_964564655.1 uncultured Nitrospina sp.
AGACAGTTTGGGGAATAGAAAATGAACTAACGTATGGTGAGTTTTTTATATTTTGAACGACGATTTTCTTCCTTTCCTCCCAATTCCTGTTTTCTTTTCTCCTGATACTCTTCAAAATTACCTTCGAACCAGCGTACTTTACTATTTCCTTCAAAAACGAGTAAATGGGTACAAATTCGGTCAAGAAAAAAGCGATCATGGCTGATAACCAGCGCACAACCATTAAAGTCGAGAATGGCATTTTCAAGGTTTCGCAGAGTTGTTACATCTAGATCATTGGTTGGTTCATCTAGGAGGAGTACATTACCTCCACGTCGTAATAGCTTGGCTAAGTGGACCCGGTTGCGCTCGCCACCAGAAAGCTCTCCTACCTTTTTTTGTTGATCAGGCCCTTTAAAATTGAAGCGACCTACATAAGCCCGTGAGTTGATTGTTTTTCCTGCAACTTCTATATGCTCAGTTCCTCCTGTAATTTCTTGGAACACAGTATTTTCTGCACCCAAGTCGTGCCGATGTTGATCGACATAAGATAACTGTACGGTGGATCCCAGTTTTAGAGTTCCTGAATCTGGTTGTTCTTCGCCTGCGATCATTTTGAAGAGGGTTGTTTTTCCTGTGCCGTTGGGGCCAACTAGTCCAACGACAGCTCCACGCGGAACTGAAAAGGTAAGGCCTGTAAAGATAGGATCGCCTCCATAACCTTTTGCTAATGATTCCACTTCAATAACTTGCTCTCCGAGTTGTGGGCCCGGTGCAATTTGTATTTCCAGTGTATTATCCTCTATATCTATTTTTCGGGATGACAACTTTTCATATTCGTTGATTCTTCCCTTATTATTTTTTCTGCGTGCGCCGGGAGTTTCCCGAAGCCATTGCAATTCTTTATCAAGTCGTTTTTGCAAAGTGGAGGCAGTCTTTTCCCGTCGCCGTAAAATTTCAGCTTTTTGTTCCAACCAAGAAGAGTAATTGCCTTCGAAAGGTATTCCTTTTCCAACTTCCAGTTCAAGAATCCATTTAGTGATATTATCAAGAAAATACCGATCATGAGTTGAAACTATAACGTTGCCAGGATAGTTAGATAGAGTATCTTCCAGCCATTGAACAGTTTCAGCATCGAGATGATTAGTGGGTTCATCGAGAAGTATCATATCGGGTTTTTGCAATAGTAGTTTGCATAAGGCGACCCGGCGTGCTTCTCCCCCTGAAAGAGTTCCGGCTTTTTGGTCGTCAGCAGGTAGAACCAAAGCATCCATAGCAACTTCTACCTGTCGGTCAAGTTCCCAGCCATCGACGGCATCGATCTGGTCTTGCAAGCGTCCCATTTTATCCATGGCTTTTTCCATTTCATCATCGGACATAGGCTCGGCCATTTTGGCGCTGATGGCGTTAAACTCTTTGATCATTTTTTTGATATCACCGAAAGCCTGTTCCACATTTTCGCGCACGGTTTGATCGTTATCCAAAACAGGTTCTTGCGGAAGAAAACCAATTGTGGAACCTTTTAACGGAGTCGCTTGGCCTTCAAACTCTTTATCTTCGCCAGCCATAATTTTAAGTAGAGTGGATTTCCCTGAACCGTTTTCACCAACGATGCCGATTTTTGCCCCATGATAAAAACTGAGATTAATTCCATTGAGAACCTCGTTGCGACCGTACCTCTTAATGAGGCCCTGCATAGTAAAGATATATTCTCCTGACATAATTCCTCGTAGTTAAAATTCCAATAAACCTGCATTGAATCAGTGCAACATTTTTAAACTTAAAAAAATACTTTTATATCAAATTTTGCAGTAAAAAGGGGAGGGCGTTTTTCAGAGGGGAAAAGCCCTTTGCAATAGAATAAAGTCGAACTGATTATTTAAAATAATTTGGAATCCTATTCTCTCTGCAATCCATTGGAATGATTTGGATGAATAAAAAGCGATATGAGTAGGATCGCGCTTGTAATACCATTTTGAAAATTTTTTTTCGCAGGGTTTCCCATCCTCTAATGGGTAAAAGTGAGTCATTACGGCAAGGAAACCGCAGGGGGAAATACAGGCTGTTGCTTGTTGAATATCCTGCATTGGGTTTTTGAAATGTTCAAAAGTTTCTGTAGAGATAACCAAGTCATAATTTTTATTTTTCGGAAAATTGGGAAAAAAATTGAGATCATAAATCTCAGTTTTGATCCCTTCTTTTTCCAGTATGGTTTTTAGTACCGGCTCGTATCCACAGCCAAAATCCAGCGCAGTTTTTAACGATGGGCAGTGCTTTTTAATAAGAGTAATTTTTTTCATGAACATTTTCACATAACCTTCATTGTCGAGGCTATTTTCATGTTCTCGATATCGTGTTATCTCAGATTCGGCCGGAATATGGAATTCGGGAGGAACAAATATCAACCCACAAAAGTTGCAAAGTTGGTATTCCCGATTTTCCCCTGTAGTAAAAAATTTAGCAGCGGTGCTGCAAAGTGGACAATTCATATTTCAGAGCTAATTGAGGGGGGGGTGCATGACTCCCCTGATTTATCTTGATTCTTAAGACCCGCTCTATATAATCACACAATCTAGTTTTCTCTAAGTCATAAAACAACGGAGTAAAATTTGTTCATTGAGGTATTCAAATAATGGTCGCATTTGTAAATGGCAATGGGTTGCGTTCCGGTTACGTGATTAAGGTAAAAGGGGTCCTGTATCGAGTTATGACAGCAGAACACCGTACGCCAGGAAAAGGCAAAGCCTTCATGCAGGCTAAATTAAGGAACCTTAAGGACGGCACACAGACTGAAATCAAATTTCGGGCCGATGAAACCGTCGAACGGGCGGAAATGGAACAAGTTGATATGGAATATCTTTACGAAGATCCTTCGGGGTATTGTTTTATGAACTGCGAAACCTATGAACAGATTTTTCTGGGTGAGAAAATTATTGGCGATGGAAAAAAATTTATGCTACCCAATACCCGTCTCATCGTAGAGTTTTGCGATAATGCTGCGATCGGTGTATCTTTTCCTGAAATGGTTGAGTTGAAGGTGACAGATACGGAGCCTGGATTGAAGGGTGCAACCGCATCCGGATCGGGGAAACCAGCCACTTTGGAAACAGGACTGGTCGTGACAGTGCCTCAATTCATCAAGATAGGCGAATCGGTCAGAGTTTCGACAACTTCCGGCGAATATCTGGAGCGGGTAAAGCCCTGACCTATTTTGCATATTTAATTGCGTCATCTAACTTGCTCCGCCGCAATTAATTTGCCAGTCTATTATTATTTGACTTACCCCCTATATTTAATTAGAGTTAGCTATTAGAATATTTGATTAAAGTTTGCCTAATTACCACCTCCTTTAAAGTCCAGCCCTCTCGAAAAGAGATATAGAGGATGATTCCTGACCAACCTTTAGGTATTGTTGAACTGGTAATGCAATCTAGCATGATGGCGAAATGTGTTTTGCTTATCCTGTGTTTTTTTTCTATTACTTCTTGGGCCATTATGTTGAATAAGTATTTTGTATACAAGGCTGCGAAAAATGAAGATAGCAAATTTCTGGAAGTATTTTCAAAAAACGAAAACCTCACACAGATATATAATTTTGCTAAAAAATTGAGGCTGAGTCCATTGGCGCGGTTATTTTTAACCGGCTATCGGGAGTTATATTTGTTTCAGAAAATGGCAAAGGAAGACAGAAAAAAGAGTGGTGGGCTGCCTTTGTCATCTGGAGAGAGGTTAACGGAAAGAGATATAAAGGGAATCAATCTTGCTCTGAATAAATCTATCAACCGAGAAGTGGAAAGATTTTCTAAAAGATTAGAGTTTCTAGCGACCACAGGTAGCACGACCCCTTTCATCGGTTTGTTTGGTACGGTGTGGGGCATCATGCATTCTTTTCGATCCATTGGAATTCAGGGTACGGCAAGTATAGGAGGTGTGGCACCTGGCATAGCGGAGGCTCTAATTGCTACCGCAGCAGGGCTTGGTGCTGCTATTCCGGCAGTTATTTTTTTTAATTATCTCAACAACAAGGTTTTCGTTTTGACCTCCTCCATGGATGATTTTTGTCAGGACTTTATTTATTTAGCTGAAAAAAACTTTACTCCATTCCAGAAAAAAGATGCTCAGACAAAAACCGCGACGAAAAAAGAAACTAAGCCTAAGGCAACAGAGAAACAAGCGAAATAATTCCTAAAAAAACTAATGGTGAAACGACGACGACCCTTTTTAGCTGATATCAATGTAACTCCATTTGTGGATGTCATGCTGGTGTTGCTCGTGATTTTTATGATTACGGCTCCTCTAATGCAGCATGGCATGGATGTCCAACTACCCAAAGAGTCCATCGCACCCATAGCCATTAAAGAAATTCCCACAGTAACTGTGAAGAGCAATAAAAAAATATTTTGGAAGCAAGAAGAGTTGGCAAACCTGATGGCGTTGACCCGGAAGGTCAAACAGTATATTGGAGTGGATAAGAGTGCCAGCTTATATTTGCGTGCAGACAAAATGCTTGATTATGGATTTGTAATGCATGTCATGGCTACAGTTAAAGAGGCAGGAGTCGAAAATATTGGAATGGTGACCGACCCATTGAGCCCATGAGAGCTGAGTTTCCTAAGTCGATTGATTTTAACCAAATGCTCGTTTTCTCTGTTTTTGGGCATTTAGTC
>CAZMBO010000048.1:0-6308 GCA_964564655.1 uncultured Nitrospina sp.
GTATGAAATCAATTCTTAGTTGGTGCTATAAAAATATTACGAAAAGATTTCCTGGCACTGTTCTTCTTATTGCTTTAATACTGAGCGGGTTTTCCATTTACCTGGCTTTTGATTTGAAGTTCAATCCCAAAATGGATAATTTGCTTCCTCAAGACCTCCCTCTGATTAAAGAGTTTAATGAAGTTGTTCGTAAAACAGGTGGCTCAGGGCCTTTAGTTGTTGTTCTAGAAAATCTCGACCCTATTCGATCATCTGAAGTGATAGATAATCTTGCAAATATTTTAAAAAAAATTCCTGGTACGCAGTTCGTAGATGCGAAGATTCCAAAAGAATATTTAAACAATAAACAACTTCTTTTAATTCCGCGCGGGGATTTATTGACCTTAGAATCTTTGATGATAGAAGCCATCGACTATGCGCGCGGTCAGTTCGGTGGTTTTCCGGCCTTTTTTGAAGAGGAGGACCCTTTTAATCCTGTTAAACTCCGCAATTTGGCGAAAGATTACCAAATTTTTGGAGAGATCGAACCTTATCATAAAGGAAAGCAAAAAAATAACTATTATATTTTTATAAAAGCAAAAGGGACAGTCACCGATACTGATTTTACAGAAAAATTTATTTTTACAGTACAAGAGGCAATAAATAAAAGCGGGCTGGAAGAAAAGTATAGTGAGCTCAAGATCAAGCTCACAGGGTCGATGGTGGTTCGCCTGGAAGAGAATAACTTTATCAAAAGTGATTTAAAAAATGCAGCGGTGATGGCAGCTGTTTTAGCGATATCCATTATTTTTATTTATACCCGATCGTGGTCTTCTATCCCGTTAATAGTTTTTCCTTTATTGATTTCATTAACTTATACATTTGCCCTGGCACGATTAATAATAGGCCATTTAAATATAATTTCCGGATTTCTTGTCGCAATTTTAATGGGTTTGGGAATTGATTACGGGATCCATTTGTACATTCGTTTCAAGCAAGAACTACTTAAAGACAAATCTATTACCGAAGCTGTTGAAGTGGTTGTAACTCAGGTAGGAAGGTCGGGTTTAATTGCGATGCTTACAACCATGAGTGTATTTTCAATACTGAGCTTCTCAGAATTTCAGGGATTTTCTGAGTTTGGGCAAATAGCAACTTTGGGAATCATTTGTGCTTTTATCACCTACTACTTTCTTTTCCCGGCACAAGCTCTCTTCTATGACAAAATTGAATGGCTGAGAAAACCTAGGCCCAGGTTATTTAATTTGAAAATTGCCAATCTTTATCTAACGACTCCATTATATCTTTCTGCCTTTTTCCTGCTACTTTTAATATCCAGTTTGTTCCTTTTGCCAGGAATTAAATTTGAATATGATTTCCAGAAATTGAGGGGGGAATCTCCCGCGAGTGATTATGAAACAGAAACGACAGATGATTTTGGCCTAGCATTTTCTCCAACTGTCATATTAACTCCAGAAAAAGATAACCTTTTTTATATTCATAAGGCTTTAGAGGGTATAAAAAAGGAAAATGGCGATAAAACGATAATTGGGGTTCAGTATTCTATGAACCTGTTTAGTCTGAAAGAATATGAATCAAAAAAGGAGGTCATCGCCCGTATTCGGAATAACTTTGAAGAGAATAAGGACATCATCCGGTTTTCTTTAGGTGAGGAGCGATTAAAAAAATTTGAATTACTTTTTGATGCCAAACCTTTTGATGAATCTCTTATCCCTATGGATCTTCAACAAAAATTAATGGCAGGAGAGGATTACCTGCTGCTGCTTTTTTCGCCGGCCAATAAAAACTTTTTTCGGGTTGCAAATATTTATCAATTGGAGGCGGAGATTAATGCTTTGAAGGAAAGCATGCAAAGGAAAAATATTGAAGTTGCAGTTTTGAATGAAAATTTAATCGCTGCTAAAGTATTGGAGTGGGTGAAAGAAACAGGGCCTAAAGCAATGCTTATTGCATTTGTGTTGGTTTTTTTGATTCTTCTAATAGACCTCAGAAGTTTTCGACTGGCGGCCATCACATTTTTACCTCTTTTAACTGGTCTCGCATTAACTGGCGGGCTGATGTCAATCTTTGATATTCGACTGAACTTTATTAACATTGTAATGTTGCCGTCAATAGTTGGGATTATGATTGATCATTGTATTTACCTCAGCCATCATATTTTGGATTACTCTAAGGGGGCTTCCCTGAAATCATTACAGGAAACCGGAAGTGCAATAATGCTGTCGGCGTTAACCAGTCTGGCGGGTTATACTAGCTTAAATATTGCTCATCACGCAGGGGTGAACTCTATTGCGACAGTGGTTGAGTTGGGCATCATTACTTGTACAGTTTGCGCTTTATTCATGCTTCCTGCGCTATTTGAGATTAGAAAAAGAAAGTTTAGCCTTTTTCAGTTGGAGAGATAGTGCTCTTACTTTTTGTGGTTTAATGTTTTAAAAATGATATTGAGGTCTACACTTTATAAATTTAAGGAAACATTTTTTTGGTAAATATATTATTTATTTTAATAATTTTAATTTCGTTCGGATGTGGAGAGGCTCCTGCTTTTAAAAGCTTTTCTAGTGAAAAGGGAAAAAGTAAAGAAGAGTTTCTTATTGATTCAAAAAAATGTGAAAAAGAAAAAGATAAATACAGTAATAAAATCCAAGGTCGAGAGTTCGGGTTCGAAGGTCAGGATACTGGTTACTTGGGGTGTATGAAATTGGAAGGTTGGAGCAAAAAACCTATTTAATTATCGAGAGAATATTTCCAGTCAGTATTTTTTTGGAAGCGTTGGATCTTATAAAGCAAATCTTAACACTTAATGCGATAAAAATAATCGTGCAATTTGAACGGACTTCCAGAACGTACCACTCTTAAAAAGCATTTTAATTTGTCTTCCTCTAATCCTTCGAGTATTTGCTCTTTAACTTCCTGATATGCAATCTCTTCCCAATTAATGTGATTTGTTGATCTTTCTATTGGGAAAGCTGAAATATCTTCCATTGTTATATGATTTTTATCTTTCATTAAACCTTATTTGTAATTTTTATAATGCTTTATTATATTGAAGAACCCTACTTATCCTAATGGTTTTTTATAGTTATTTTATGGCGTCATTTTTTGATTAGTCTTATGTTTATATAAAATGGAACAACTATGCTCTTGGTGATTGATGTTGGAAATTCAAATAATGTCATCGGATTGTTTTCGGGGGAAAAACTTCTAACTCATTGGCGTATTCGAACTGAACGGAACCGAACTGCTGATGAATACTGGGTTCTTATTAAAGAATTCATTTTGTTAAACAATGTGGAGACGGAGACTATAGATGATATTGTGATCGCTTGTGTGGTTCCACCACTAGTTCCCATTTTAGAAGGGATGGCGAGAAAATATTTTTCATGCGAACCCTTGATTGTAGGGCCAGGGATTAAAACTGGAATTTCCATTCTTTACCGAAACCCATCTGAAGTGGGCGCTGATCGTATTGTAAACTCTGTAGCCGCTTTTGAAAAATATGGTGGCCCCTTGATCATTGTGGATTTTGGAACGGCGACTACTTTTGATGTTGTATCAGATAAAGGCGAATATTTAGGTGGCTCCATTTTCCCAGGGGTTCATATTTCGCTTGAGGCACTCTTTAAAAATGCTGCCAAACTTCCTCGTGTGGATATGACATATCCCGATAAGGTTATAGGGAAATCTACCGTAGAAAGCCTACGTTCAGGTGCCGTTTACGGATTTTCTGGAATGGTTGAGGCATTGGTGAAGCAGATAAAAAGTGAACTTGGTCAAAATGCACGTGTTATAGCCACAGGGGGTATTGTCGACTGGATTATTACAAAAACAACGGTGATTGATACACTCGATCCATTTTTAACTTTGGATGGTTTGAGAATTATTTATGAAAAAAATCAGTAAAAGAAATCCAACCTTACAAAAAACCCACCAGCTATTCCAAACCCAATGTTTTCAGTAAGAGGAGGAGACCGAAAAATATAAAATTTGGAATAACCGGGATTCATGAAATGCTTATGCTGCTCTGGAGCCCTTACGGATAAAAAGCCGGACCATTCTATGGTCGTCTTCAATGTCAGAAATTTTGCAACCCTGACTTTTAGCCCACTTAGAAAAGTCTTCTGTGAAATTCTTTTTTTTGTCAACAATGAGTTCTAAGATACCGTTTTTCTTTATTCTTCTGAATTCTGCGGTAGCTAATTGGTAAGCCTTGAAAAACGAAAGGCCTCGAATATCCAGTGTTTTAAACATTTCCATTATAGATTCCTCCATATTTTAGTCCACTCCAATAAGGTGCAGACTAAGTTCAATAGGCATAGCTTAGGGTAGTAAAATTAAAAAATTGTTAATCAAACATTAATTTTTTTTTATATTTCACAATATTAAGGCAAGAATATTTCTTTAAATAATTGAAAAAAAAGAATTTACTTTGATCTGGGTGCGAATGATGATTCAGGTAAAATTTAAACATGCGTTTGTTTTCAATTCATATATGATTACTAAAACGGATAGAATATAGTTGTTTGGTCAAAATACTGGGGTTTTAACCAGCTAGTAATTAGGAGAGCTAAATGGGCATTGTTCGTGGCGGAGATGCAGAGTACGAAGATTTTGAACCCTCTTATGAGGAAAAAGCTGAAAAACTTGCGGCAATTTTAAAACCTTTACTGGAGGAAAACCCTAGTTCTCTCAAACTTTCCGGAAAATATATAGCGACCGATGAGGTGAAGATTATTGGAAATTATTTACCTATGAAATCCGTCAAGTCACTCGACTTAAGTGACAACCAAATTAATGACGAGGCATTACAGCACCTTTTTGAGTCGGATATTCTTGGTGGATTGGAAGAACTTTATTTGCAGGTAAATTTTTTGACCGGACAAGGATTGAGTGAACTCGTTAAATCCGAAAAAATAAAACTGAAAAAATTGAAAGTTTTGGTTCTTTCAGATAATCGTTTAAGCGATTCATCCGTTGCAGAAATGTTGCTTTCCAGTCATTTTCTAAATCTGGAATCTCTGGACGTGGGTTGGAATGAAGCGGGAAACGAAACGGCCAAAGCCTTGGGCAGGACCACAAAATTTCCTAAACTAAAGAAATTGGAAATGGAGCGTAGCTATATTGATGAAGAAGGGTTTAGTGAATTAGTAAAAGGAGAACTGTCAAATCAATTAGAGGTGCTGGATCTTTCAGCTAATAAAATTAACGATGAATCCATGAAAATTTTAGCTCAGGCTCCAAAATGGAATTCCTTAAAAACTCTTCGGATATCACAGAATAGATTTGGCAATGACGGCGCAAGGGCTTTGGGTGAATCGGCGTCAATGAGTGGTCTTACACAACTTTATGTCGGTAGAAACTATTTTGATGCGGAAGGGGCTCAAGCGATTTATGAGAGCAAAACATTGAAAAACCTAACGACCCTCATAATCAAAGAGGATGTTGATGACGGCTCTGGTCTTGTCAATTATTCGCGCCCAGAACTTTTGCGACCGGATGATCCAAACGCGATCTGACCTGGATTTGAAACTTTTAAAATATTTTCAGCTTTTCCAGTTTAGTCAATTTTGGTGAATTTTTTAAAGCAGATTTAGCTTCCTCAGACTTTACCCGATTCCCACCTAAATGTAGATAGTTTAAATTGCTAAGGTTGTCTGAATTGGCGATGGCCATTGCGCCTTCATCTCCCACCCGGTTATCTACCAGATTCAAATGTTCCACTTTTGTAAGATAAGGAGATTGTGCCAGTGCTTTGGCTCCTTCAGCCGTAATCCCATTGCATTCGAGATTTAATGTGGTCACCTCGGAAAAAACTGAAGCTTGGGCAAGGATCGAAATGCCTTCATTTCCCAGATCATTAGAGCCTAAATGTAAATAATTGATTTTTGGTAGTACGGGTGAAGAGGTAAGAATTTTAAGACCTTTCGGTCCCAGTCGATTATGGGTGATAATCAAACTGGTAATGGTTTTTACAAACGGGAAATGGGCGATCATTTCAGCGAGTTCGCATCCGTGATTCTCTTCTATTTTTCCTGTTTTGGAAAATAGGTAGGCGTCCTGAATTTTAAGAACTTTTTTGTCCTTGATGTTTTCAAAAAGGATCTTTTCTTTTGGTGAAAGTTTGTCGCCTTCGCCGGCATAATTTTCGCCATCGTTGCATAGCTCTTCCCAGTTTTTTAATTTGTCTTGCATAAATCCTAACGTTTAAGCCGTTTTTCTCTTGCACAGCCTCCTTGATTGCCCATGCCGCATGCTTTCTTATAGTATTTGATGGCTTTACTTTGTCGACCTTCTTTGTAGTTCAAGGT
>CAZMBO010000048.1:6408-12278 GCA_964564655.1 uncultured Nitrospina sp.
CCTCTTTTCAATTTTTAGGTTTATGAATGGAAATCTAGAGACTTGTTCTTACCTTCTGCAGTATATCACAGGGAATGATGTAGGGTTGGAAAGCTTTTTAGAGATGAACAGCTGATTTAAAATCTTTCGTTTGCATCCTTATAGGTATTTTATTAACCTTCATAAAACCTCAGAAAAATGAAATAATTAAGTGTTCTACCATTGTTAATTTTATTCATTTTTACATTCAAGTTTAACGGGTAAATTATTTGTGAATATTGTAATGCTGGGTTATCGGGGTACAGGGAAATCGGTGATTTCAAGATTACTATCCGAAAAGCTTCGTATGAAGCTATATGGAATTGATAAGATGGTCTCCGAATTAGCAGGCAAATCGATTCCTGAAATAGTTGAACAAGATGGTTGGGATAGTTTTCGTAAGCTGGAATCAGAGGTTGTGGCGGAAGTTTCTAATAAAGCCAAAAACAGCATCATAGATTGTGGCGGTGGGGTGGTTTTAAGTGATGCAAATATGGTGAACTTAAAAAGGGAAGGGGTTTGTATTTTGCTCACCGCTAGTTTGGAAACTATTATTAAAAGAATTCGTCACGATAAAAACCGGCCTTCTTTGGAAAGTGGCCTAAGTTTTGAAGAAGAGCAGAGAAAAATTATTGCAGAGCGCGAAAGTAGGTATCGCATTGCCGCTGATTTTATATGTGATACGTCGCAACGCCGACCCAGAGAGACAGCGGAAAAAATAACGGAATTTTTAAGTACAAAGGGATGGGTTGAAAAATGATGAGCCCCTTGTTTGAAAGCTTAGTTGTAAACAACTTGACTATTCTTACAGATGAACCGGATGATTCTACTGCAATGGTATGGAATGAAGCTGAAACTCAGACAGAGTTAGAAAACAACGACAAAGCAATATACCGTCTTGATCTGAATGACAAAGAGGTTTTGCTGGAAGAAATTGAAGACTTGATGGCCTACAACAAAACCCAAAAGCTAAAAGACCTGAGGCTCGACAAGAATGAGTTTTTCGACGAAGGAGTAGAGTTATTGGTTCAGGCTCCTGCATTAAAAAAATTATTAACCCTTTCACTTGCATACAATAAGCTCACCGATCACGCTGTCGAAGCTTTGGCGTCTTCGGAAATTCTTGTCAACTTGCAGAAATTGTTTTTGCAGGGAAACCGAATTGGAGTTCAAGGCTTAAAGGCTCTGGTTGCATCTGAAACCCTTTCAAATTTGCAGCTTTTGTATCTCAACCTTAATCCGATAGGGCCTGAGGGGGGGGAAGTTTTAGGAGGTCTGGGGAAAATTACTCAATTGGAAGAGCTTTATCTACAACAAACCGGTTTGGGAGAAAAAGGATTGCAGGCACTTTGTGAATCGGAAAATTTCAAAAACCTCAAGCTTCTTTCCCTGGCAGGAAATAGCTTCGACGATCATGCCGCAGAACTAATTTATCATTCGACAGCTTTTCCAGAATTAAAAACCCTGGATTTATATAACAATAAAATCAGCGATCAGGCTGTAGATCAACTTCGAGCTTCGCCAAACCTTCCTAAATTAAAAGCTTTGCAAGTCGATTGGCGCAGTTGATTCGGTTGTATGACTCAAAAACTTCCTAGTAGAAAAATGATTCTTACGCATTTCGATGTAAGAGACCCTGTTATGGCTGCGGTTATTCGCGAAAACGGAGCGTTTAAATTGAGTCGCAACCGGAACTACTTTTTAGTTTTGTGTAGAGCCATCATTGCGCAGCAAATTTCAACAAAAGCTGCTGAGTCGATCACTCGGCGTTTTCAAGGCTTATTTTCAGGTCAAAGTCCAACCCCCGAAAAAGTTGTCAAAATATCTGGGTTGAAACTTAGGGACTCAGGTCTATCGAGACAGAAAGTTAAATACCTAAAGGACCTTGGTGATCGGTTTTTAGATGGTTCTATTCGACCGCACCGACTCACTTATCAAAATAATGAAGAGGTGATTGAAACTTTGACCTCGGTCTATGGTATTGGTAGGTGGACGGCAGAAATGTTCCTTATTTTTTCTTTGAGTCGTATAGATGTTTTACCTCTAGGAGATTTGGGGTTAAAGGCAGGGATTAAGAAAATTTATAATTTACGCAGCTTGCCATCTCCAAAAAAGATGCTCGCTCTGGGTAAAAAGTGGCATCCCATGGAAACCGTGGCAACATGGTATGCTTGGCGAATACAGGATGCAGAAATTATAACTTATTAAATCCTCTTGATTAGGATTGCTATGAATTTTATAGATGAAAATATTGAAGAATATGCTTTTGATCACACCAGTTATGAAGGGGATCTATTAAGGCAACTGGAAGAGGAGACCTATAAAAAACTGGAAATTCCTCAAATGACGACAGGAAGGATTGAAGCGAGATTGCTCAAACTATTGGCACGTTTGGTAGGTGCTAAACGAATATTGGAAATTGGTACATTTGCAGGATACAGTGCCCTTTCAATGGCGGAGGCTTTGCCAGAAGAAGGTGAATTAGTAACCTGCGAAATGGATCCCGAGGCAATTATTTTTGCAAAAAAATATTTTGACTTGAGTTCACATGGAAAAAAAATAACACTGATGGAGGGCCCGGCATTGGAATCTTTGAAAAAGATTTCAGGTCCGTTCGATATGGCCTTCATTGATGCGGATAAGGAAAACTACAATAATTATTATGAAGCCATTTTGCCTCTAATTCGCTCCGGAGGCCTGATGGCAATCGATAACGTGTTGTGGAGCGGTCGCGTGCTGGACCCACAAGACAAATCAGACAAGGCGATTCATCAGCTTAATGAAAGAGTGATTCAGGATGAAAGGGTGGAGTCGGTTTTGCTTACTGTCCGTGATGGATTAAATTGCATTGTCAAAAATTAGTTTGCATTTAATCCTGAGAATACATGGCATATTGATCCTTATTTAGGTCTGTGCTAGCGTACTGAAAATTGTTTAACGTAAACTCATGTTAATAAAAAACTTAGGAATTTAAATTCTATGGCTGAAACCCTGGGCAGTCTTGTAGACAAGCTTTCAATTAAAAATTTACGGATTTGGCATCTCGATGAGGCATTAGAGCAGAAAAATGCATCAGATTATGCAGAGTTAAAAGCTAGGCGTGATTTGGCAGACAAGCAAAGGCAAAATCTTGTGAACGAAATAAATGATTTCCTAGTCTCCGCTCTTAAGGGCGAAGTTTGTATCCGCGATGAAAAAATAAAGTTGTATGCCAACACCAATGTTTCCTCATCCGATAGTATTAAAAAACTTGGAGAAGCCGTAAGCGAGCTGGCTTTTAGGAATATAAAATTATGGCATTGTGAGGATGAAGTAAGGCGGACTGATTTGGCAGATGTAGAAATTGTAAAAATTAAAAGGAGGATTGATACGACTAATCAGGAACGTAATGACCTGATGGATAAGGTAGATGAGATTCTCCAGATCGAATCTGAGAAAAAAAAGAAACCCTAAAGGCAGGTATTCAATAAGTTTTTTCTTTTACGACTATATTCTTCTCGTTATTTTTTTATAACTTTTGTGCAATAAGGGATGCAAAGGCCTTGGGCTCTTCGTCCACCTCTCGGTACCTCAAAATTCGAAGATCATTGAAAACTTTGAGCAATTCATTTTGTTCTAAAACCCACTCCTTTTTAAAACTGCTATATTTTAGGTAGTCTACGCTAAACGTTTCGTAAAATAAAATCCCGCCTGATTTTAAAGTCTTGCGTATTTCCTGGAATAGCTTCCGTTCAAGGAAATTAAAACAGAGTACTAGGTCGTATTCATTTTCCGGCAAGGAAGTATTATCTAGGTCGGTAGAAAGTGTTGTGATAGTAACGTTTTTCTCATTTGCAAGCCTCTGGGCTTTTTTCAGAGCTACCTCGGAGATATCCATGCTGACCACTTCATAACCCAATGATGCGGCAAAAACCGAATTTCTTCCCTCACCAGCGGCAATGTCCAAAGCTTTGCCCCCTTTAATAAGAAATTCAGCATGGGATTTGAGCCATTCGCAGGGTTCCTTTCCTGTGATATAGCAATCACCATTATATTTTGCGTTCCATTTCTCCTTGTCTTTGAATGACATATAAACTTTCAAAATAAGGGTTTGCAAGTCTGTAATTATAAATGCGAGCTAAACTAATAACAAGCTGGTGTTGAACTTTGTTCCAACGGTTAAGCAAAATCTTGACATAGGCATTTTTTTTTTCTAAGATGCCTGTTTTATTTTAACTCTAGAAGCGGGAGGATTTCCGTTTTCTACGGTTCGTTTATCAGGAGTAATAGGAATGATTGCAGTGGTCCAAACCGGTGGCAAGCAATATAAAGTATCTGAAGGTGATGAAATTCAGGTTGAAAAACTGGATGGCAATGTAGGAGAAAGTATTAATTTAGAAAAAGTCCTCATTTGCGGAGAAGGAGAGTCTGCAAAAGTTGGCACTCCGTTTGTTGAAGGTTGTTCAGTCGTGTGTCAAGTGACAGAGCAGTATAAAGATAAAAAAATCATCGTATTTAAAAAACATAGACGAAAAAATTATCGCAGAAAAAATGGACACCGCCAATTATTGACACGTTTGAAGGTTACTGCAATTAACGCATAAAATAGCACCGGGGAAAATGAAACATGGCACATAAAAAAGGACAAGGAAGCACCTCAAACGGTCGCGATAGTAGAGGCCAAAGATTAGGCGTTAAAAGGTATGGTGGTCAAGCTGTTAAGGCTGGAGAAATACTGGTACGTCAGCGCGGTACTCATTTTCATCCTGGGGATAATGTCGGGCTGGGCAGCGACTATACGATATTTTCAAAAATCGCGGGTGTCGTTAAGTTTGAACATCGTGATCGGAAAACCCAAAAAATTAGTGTCTACCCGCAAAACTAGAGTCCTGTTCCCCACTACAAGCTTTTCCCCGTAGAACTTGAAAAACCACTCCGGGTTAAGCAATTGCCCATTCAAAACTTAAACTCATGTTTATTGATCAGGTTAGCATCTCTGTAAAAGCAGGAGATGGCGGTGACGGTTGTTGCAGCTTCAGGAGGGAAAAATATATCCCCTTGGGTGGCCCAGATGGCGGCGATGGAGGAAAAGGCGGAGATGTCATCTTAGAAGTAGATCCCAACCTTACGACTCTAATTGATCTCAGATACAAAAAACTTTATCGGGCTGAAAATGGTAAGCCAGGTAAAGGAAATCAAATGACCGGAAGAAGTGGAAATAACCTTACCGTTAGCGTTCCCCCGGGAACATTGGTCAAGAATGAGGAAACAGGGGAACTGCTGGCTGATCTTAAAGAAATGAACCAACACTTTGTTGTTGTAAAAGGAGGGCATTACGGACAGGGTAATGCACGTTTTAAGTCCTCTACCAATCGAGCTCCCAAAAAATTTGGCAAGGGAAAACCAGGTGACTTTCGTCAGCTATTTCTTGAACTAAAGTTGCTAGCTGATGTAGGGATCATTGGATTCCCAAATGCTGGCAAGTCTACTTTGATATCTAGAATTTCAAATGCCAAACCAAAAGTTGCAGGATATCCCTTCACAACTTTGGTGCCAAATCTTGGGATAGTAAAGCTTGAGGAAGGCGAGTCATTTGTGGCTGCAGATATTCCTGGCTTGATAGAAGGAGCTCATAAAGGTAAAGGACTCGGACACCAGTTTTTGAAACATATCGAGCGCACCCGACTGCTCATTCATTTGATCGATTTTTCTGATGTCGAAACTGAAAATATCTTGGACCGATACCATAAACTGCAAAAAGAGTTAAAAGTTTTTAGCAAAGACCTGTCCCAGAAACCACAAATCCTTGTAGCTACAAAAATGGATGATCCTCAGTCCGCGAACAATTTTAAAAATATGAGGCCATTAATGAA
>CAZMBO010000049.1:0-2600 GCA_964564655.1 uncultured Nitrospina sp.
CTGGAAAAAGAAACAGTATATTCGCTTCTTCATCATTTGGAAGATTTAAAGCTTTTGGTTGCATTGGATAATGAAACCTTAATGTGGAGAGAGTTAAAAGGTGGAATGAGTTTGAACGAACAGATTCAGGTTATGCGTGATGGGATGATGAGAATAGCTAACACGGAAATAGGTTTTGCCATCCCATTTTTTATTGGATTTGAAAAATTGAAATTGCCCGCGATTGAATCACTGCTTGAACCTAAACAGTTAACAGTTAGAAATAAAACTATTCCTAAACCAGAGGTGGCATCAGATTTAAATAATCTGCAAATTGTAAAAAAGGTGGGACGCCAATTAAAACCTTTTCTCCAAGCGGAAAGTATTATCGTTAAAAAACTACTTGGAAACCGTACCAGCAAGGCGGATGCTAGAAAATTATTTCAATATATGTTTTGGAAAGAAAACTCTAAAGCCCAACCTCGAGAATGGGAGCAATTAAGCCGTAAGAGGCATCGATGAAATATTTATTGATGTTCAGACACTAACTTAAGCAGAATAATTGGATAGAAAATTTTAAATATCTATAATATCATTATTTTTTTCTTTGGGATTAGGTTTGTAGTGCTGTTTAGGAAAGTCGGATTGGTTGTTTGAAATTGGAGTGCGGTATTGTTGAAATAAATTTGCTGCGAATGCAACCACGCCTACTAATAGTGCTATTACGAAAAAGCTAAATGCAAAAAATGATAATATTCCAAGGCAAATGAGAACCCATACCGCCATCATAATTTTAGTCGTGAATGGAATCTTTTTCTGGGGTCCCGGATATTGATAGGAGAACATAGTCTTGTATGAATCTTTAAGAAAAAAAAATTATTATATTATCAGATATGACTGATCTTGCTATCATAACCTGTCCAGGGTGCGGAGTCAAAAATAGGATTCGAACCTATAATTCAGAAAAAATTCCGGTGTGCGCGAAATGCAAGACTGCATTGGTTAGCGAAAAGGAGCATGCTGCATTTTCAAAGTTTAATGATAACTTAAGTGCGTTTAAAGATTTTCCTGATTTCGGATTTCGCAACAACAAAGAATAACCTTTAAACTTAATTAAAATTACTATGGATACTGTTGAAATAATCGATAAAAATTTGAGAGAAAAACTGGAAGCCGAGCATGTAGAAATTATTGATGAAAGTCACCTTCACAGAGGACATAAAGCTGCTGGAGGGGGAGGGCATTATTCTGTGAGAGTGGTTTCCCCGAAGTTTGAGAATCTGAATGTTATGGACCGGATTCGGCTTGTCCATAAAGCTCTTGATGTTGAAATGACAGGAACTCCAAAACTCATTCATGCTTTACAGGTGAAAACCTTTGCGCCGGAAGAAGTGATATAGAATAGGTTTATTCTCGATAAACTTCTAGTTCCTCACAGTTTTTTAAGTTTTCAGACTCAGTTAATGCTTTGTAGCCGACTCTGGAATATTGATTTTTGTAAAGATCCAGTTTTATGTATTTTTTACTTTGTGGTGAGTCTGCAAGGGCCTGGGCACCTCTATCTCCAATGACATTGCCGAACATGGAAAGGTCTTTTAAGTTGGGTAAATTTTCAGTGTTGGCAATTGCAATAGCGCCGTCATCGCCTATTTCATTATGATTAGCATTTAAAAGCTCAAGGTTTTCCAAATAAATTGATTCAGCTAAAGCTTCGAGTCCCTCGTCTGCTATCTGGTTTCCGGGTAAAATTAATTGTTTTACAGATTTCAGAACTTCTTTTGTGGCTAGCTCCATACATCCTCGTATTCCTATATATTTATCACGAAGAATAAGGATTGTCCCATCTTCGTGGAAACTATCTTTTAGTATGTCATCAATTTTACTCATTTTAATCTCCTATAAAACTTAGAGCTGTAATAGTTCGATTCTAACAAATTACAGCAAAATTTGTCGAGCAGGCAAAAAAAATGCCGGTTCTGCATGAGAGCAGAACCGGCGTAACAGGTCAAATATTATAAAAGTGGATCAAGAAATAATTCATCTGTTTTCCATTTTTCTATTTCTTCTTTTGTTGGAACAGGCGGTACGGGCCTTTTCGCTGTCCGTTTTTCAAGAGGATCATGGAATGTTCTTGCATAGGCCTCAGCCTTCCACAAATAAAGGTGCGGGAATATCATACCCCATGGAGCCATAGGGGTCCCGACAACCCCACGTGTTACCCGTTTGTACCATAGCGCATCTGGCCAGTCCTTTAGAACTACGCCTTCTAGACGATCGGGTATCTTTACCGAATCTACGTTGTTCTCATTTCTAAAGTCCAGAGCACCTGTCATCATCGGAATACCATCTTTCCCGTGACAGACGGCACAATTAAGCCCCTCTGTTGCAGGTTCTAATCCTTCAAACACCTGTTTCCCCTCTGCTACAATTTTTGGGTCATCCCACCAGGTCCATTGATTAGGAAACTTTCCTTCAACAGGCATATGCGTAGGGTCACGTAACGTTTTCAAATATGAGACAAGGGCTACCATTTCATCATCACCTATATCGTCTCCATAATAAGTTGGCATCGCTTTGTAAGATTTGGGGTCATCATATCCTGGTGCTTGCTTCTTCCTTGG
>CAZMBO010000049.1:2700-12252 GCA_964564655.1 uncultured Nitrospina sp.
CGCAGTGACCGTGATAAATATTCCTGAGGCAAGCGCATAAGTGGCGAGGAGGCGCATGACCCAGGTTGAAGTTTTCTTTTCTACAGTTAAGGTTTTCCAGTCTAGAAGTGTGAAGAATGCGAATCCAACCATAGCAAAGGAAACAAATTCGATTTGCCACCACACGGGGAAGTTGAACTTGCCTGCAACTACCCAGATAATCCCACCCAAGATTAAAATAACTGGGAGTTTAATTTTAATATTTTGAAATGTAGTTTTTTCTTGGGGCTTACGGGAATTTAGCTTTAGCAAAATAGTATAAATTGCAATTAGTGCTATTCCGCAACTTAAACCTACGATTCCAAAAAGATTAAATAGTGCATATAGGGCACCTAATACGACTATGCAGCCGATAATAATAACGTCATTCATTGAACTTCCACTCCTGAAAACTTATTCCGCCATCTGCGGTGAGGCAACAGGTGGCTCCGTTTCTTTCTTTTTAGTTTTTGGATATTTAATTCCAATCCATATGATAGCTGTCATCAAAACAAAGAACGTCCATACAATAGTCGTCACGTGAAACCCTGACTCAGCAAGCGAAGGAGCAAATTTTTCAGGGGTCACATCTTTGAAAACCTTATATATATGCCAGTTCATTCTGGATAGTTCGCGTATTGTACCCATCCAACTCATCAACCAAATATCTGCGAACCCGAGAAAAATGAGAACATAAGGCCCCAGTGGATTGATCTTCCCATAAGCCACCTTGCCTGTTTTAGTGGCTATCGTATAGAAGATATAATTGATGAAGGTCACTGTTACAAGACAGAAGGCCGCGGTGTTTTTAGAGACCATCAGTGCAAGAAAAGCGAGATTGTCGGGTAGAACCATGTCGGCGTTCATCCCCGGTTCGGGCATCATGGTGGCAAAAAACCGTCTTGGTGTAAACCAAATGGTGGCCGCGATCACTATTAGTATAAATCCGAATTTCATAGCAGGGAAGAAACGCTCTGCATTTTCTATCCGCTTCATACTGACCCACATATAAATATTACTAGCACTGAACATAGTCCCTACCAAAAGACCCTGTACCAGCATAAACATGGATTCGCGATCGGACATAATGTACATGCCGATGGTTGCATCGTATTGATAGATTTCACGAACAAAGATGTAACCCATTGCAGGTAGCGGAATCATTATTGCTACCCCAATAATGTTACCGATGTATCCTACCCAGTCGTAGTATTCCCGTTCTTCTTTTTTGTCAGACCAGAGATACATATATGCACCAATGATACAAACCATATAGCCACCAAATGTACCGTTTCCTACCAGTCGGTGGTAATTAAGTGGCATCCAGGCCGCATTTGCTATTTTCGCCCATTCACTAATATTCAACAATTCGTCCAGGGGTTTGGGAGGAGCCTGCATAAAGGTAGCCGGACCGTCCAAGGCTACGAGGAGAGACAAACCAAGAATATTTAATATGACGCCGGTAACAATATGCCTGCCTTTTTTATTGGCTTTATTTAGGGGATCCCAGGAATATACATAAATATACATTACTATCGTTTCCAGGATAAATAGGGTGGGGTAGGCCACCATGAAGAGCATTGGAAACGATTGAATAAGATAGGTAATGAAATCTTTATAGGCTACCAGCATGACTAAAAGGAAGAGTCCGCCAGAAAGTGCGGTGAAGCTGTAGCAAATACCAATTACTTTGGTGATTTCATGCGATAGCCTCTCAAATTTATAGTCTGACTTGGCAAACATTATGCCATTCGAAAGCAGGCCACCTACAGCACCGTTCACTATAGCAAGGATGATTCCCGATGTTTCGTAATGCTCTACTGGCGTCAACGGCATTGCTATGATAGTTCCGGCGAGAGCCCCAACAATAGCAGAGCCTCTGAGTCCCATTAATTTATGGAAATAATTCAGGAAACTGACAAAGAGAGCGCCAAAGGCACATGCCCACATGCCATAAAGCACGCCATGATGGATCCCTATTATAATTTCTCCGGTTATACCAATGACAACGCCAATCAGGACCCCGAGAAAAACATTTGATAAAATAATGGCTTTGCGCACCCCTTGTGTTCTTCTTGCCCCCATGACTTCCATGATGACCACAAACATTGGGCAACCCAATATAAAGGATGCGAATAAGATATGGAGTTGTGCTGCAGCCCAAGTGAACTTTCTATTGCTGAGCCCTAGGAATGAGTATTCTTCGAATTCATGTTCCGCTGCCGGACCAATATCTGTAAGGTAGGATAGGTCTTCTTCTTCCTCTCCGCCCTCTTCATCACCGCCTTCCTCATCCTCATCTTCGTCCTCATCTTCTTCGTCAAATTCATCCTCTTCTGCATAGGCAAGAGTTTGGAGACTTAGATTTGAGAAAGTGGGATTTGAAATAACCGGTAGAAAAGGGGAAACATGGCCTAATAAATAAACCATTATCAGACAGAGTATCGTTTTTAAAAACGGTATTTTTGAAGAATCCTGGCCCATTAAATTCCTTGGAAAAATTCTAAATTGGTAAGTTTGAAAAACTTATAAACCTTTTTCTCAAAGCCTTTCAAACAGCTAAGGATTTAAAGAAGTTAGAGAAATATCATACGGGTTCACCAAAGTCAAGGAGACTTTAAAAGGGGCTGGAAATTAAAGTTTTTAGTTAATTTTAAGAAGAGAAAACGTATGTTGGGAGTTGAAAAATAGATTTATAAATGGGGTGATTTTATTCTTCCGAGTCTTCGTCAATATTAAGAGAGCTAGCAGTCACGGTGAATCCTAAATTTTAAGCCGCTCATTTCTTTATCCCTCCACCTGCTAGCGCTTTCTTTTTTCTATCGATAAGAATCAAATTTCTAATATAAATAATAGAACCAAGACTTTGCCCAACAATAAATACTGGGTCCTGTCGATGAATGGCGTAAGCTAAAAGAACGATCGAACCACCGATGCTGCAATACCAAAAAGCTAGGGGAATGGTGCTTTCACCTTGTTTCTCTGAAACAATCCATTGGATAATAAATCGAGCCCCAAATAGGGCCTGGCCCACAAACCCGATTATCACCCACTGTGTTACGGTCATTTAGTCCTCCTGAATAATGTCATAATTTATTTGTCTTTTTTTCATCCAGCGAATTGCCATCAAATCATGTAACGCTGAAAAAAGTCGATTGCGAATATTGTATTTGGATTTTCCATAAAGGCGCGGGTAGTGACTGACTTTCACCTGCGCCACTTTAAATCCTTCCATCTTCATCAAAGTAGGAAAGAATCGGTGCATTCCTTTAAATAGTTTGACGTTGTCAAAACATTCGCGGCGAAAAGCTTTTAATGAACAGCCCGTATCTGCAATTTCTTCTTGACTCAGGCTATTTCTCACAGCGTTGCCAATTTTTGAGGCTACCCGTTTGATCCAAGGGTCATTTCTTTTAAATCGCCAGCCACAAACCACATCGAAATCTTCCATTTTCTCAAGTAGTAGGTGGATATCGGCAGGATTATTCTGCATGTCGGCATCTAGAGTGACAAAAAACTTTCCACGCGCAACTTTAAACCCTGCAGCAAAAGCTGCCGACTGCCCATGGTTATTTCTAAATTGGATTAACTTTATCCTAGGGTTGTGTTTTCTTAGTGATTTAATAATGTGAGGACTTCCATCCACGCTTCCATCATCCACCAAAATAATCTCATAGCTCAATAGCAACTTAGCGAGCTCCTCTTCTAGTTTTCTTTCAAGAGGCACCAGGTTATCTCGTTCATTATAGACCGGTATAATAATCGAAAGGTCAAGGTCAGGGTTAGATGTGTTTTGCATATGAGGTAATAATAAATAAAAATGGCTAAACGCAACTCGTCTTTTGAGATTCTGCAGCCAGTTGCCCGCAGGCTCCCAAAATGTCGGAAGCTCGGTTTTGTCGAATGAAGGCGGAAAAGTTTTGCGCTATTAAGTAGTCTTGAAATTTAAAGGTCTGTTTGTCTGCTGGTGGCCGATATTCTGATGACGCAAAAGAATTGAAAGGAATCAAATTTATTTTACAGGGGATCCCTTTCAGCCACTTTGCCAATCTACGCGCATCCTCATCAGAATCATTTATACCTTCCAATAATACATATTCGATTGTGTGCCGACGTTGCGGTTTTAACGGATAATTTCTTAGACAATCCATCAAAGCTTGAATGGGATACTTTTTATTGATTGGCATGAGCCGATCCCGTGTTCGATCATCGGTAGCATTGAGGGAAATAGCCAGATTAATGTGAATATTTTCTTGTTGAAATTCATTGATTTTATCAACCAGACCTGAAGTGGAAACAGTCACCTTGCGTGTAGACATGCGCATGGCCTCTGGGGCCGTCATGAGACGTAAGGCATCGACAACTGGGCCTAGATTGTCTAGAGGTTCACCCATTCCCATAAAGACAACATTAGTAATGGCTTCATCTTGGCTCAAATCTTCGTTTATGGTCATGCATTGTCCGATAATCTCACCAGACGTCAAGTTTCTTCTCAATCCTAAGCTAGCCGTCAAGCAGAACGAGCAATTGAGCCGACACCCTACCTGGGTTGAGAGACACAATGTTTTTCTTGAATCCGATGGCATCCACACACTTTCAACCAATGCACCGTCATCAAGTTTCAGAAGATATTTAATGGAGCCATCTTGTGAATAAGTTTTGTTTTCAATTCTAGGGGAAGAAAAATAAAAATGGTCTTTCAGTTGAGTTCTCATAGCTTTTGAAAGATTTGTCATTTTCGAAAAATCTCTACATCCATAATGATATACCCAATTAAAAACCTGATGAATGCGGTAGGGTTTCCAGTTTATAAACATTTCTTTCAATTGAGATTCAGAGGTGCCAATAAAGTTTTGCTTATTGCTGTCTGCATTCATTTTTAAAAAAGCTCTAAGAGTTGTTCCAAAACTTGAATAAAAGATATTGTGTTAAGAAAAGGCCAAATATTACTGCTCAGTTATTCCCAAACCCATGCATCAAATTAAATATAACTCATTACACTGAAGCTAAAGTAAAATTAAGTGTAAGTAATGAGAGTATAAACCATAACACCACCGCTAATCATTGTAATCAGCATGGTGCATGCCATAAGACTTAATAAGGACGGTTGTGGCGGCTCTCCCTTTTTTCTAAATACCCACTTGGATCCGAGTGCAAAAGAAACCAAAGCCAGGGAAAGTGATGTCCATGTTAGTAGGGAGATTTGAGAACTGAAAACAATATTTTTATCCATCTTTCCTAAAACAGCAATTGACCATGCTAATGGAAAAAGACAGAAAAGATAAGCTCCTAAAAGCGAGTTGTTTTCTGGATTTTTGTATTTGGATATAAAACGTAAACCAAGGAAAACCATTCCTCCCATCATTATCCATGCTGTGAAATCGCTTAAATTCTCTTTTCTCCTTTCTTCGCGGATTTGCCGCAAAGCTCCCAGGACGTACCTGGAAACTTCAACGTCATCCATTTCATAAAACCCACCCTGTTTGCTATCAAATGCAAATACACGTGCAGATGTGGATTCGGCGGGCAAAGAAATGGCCCGGTAGCCATCTTTGTTTGCTTTCTCGATTTCCATATATACAATCCCTGTGTGATATTTAAAATTATATTTTTCAATTTCAAAGAGTTTGCCGGCATATTTATTATTATCTTGATAAAATTTATCTTGAGCTTCCATGAGATCGAAAAGGGCCTGCCGTGCTTGGACATCAGAATCTAACTCAAAAATATTAGAACAGGACGTAAGGAAGAATAGAGCGATTGTGTAAGTAAAAGATCGGAATAGTATAGTCATTAGTCAAAAAAAGTAAGGTATAACACGGGAATCAATATGAACTAATAGTTATAATTTACGAATAATAGCATTCTGGAGCCACTATGTTTAGTCAAATTAAATTTGTAACTGGAAATTCCAATAAAGTCAGGGAAACGGTAGCAATTTTGGGTGTTCCCCTAGAGGAGGTCAAGGTTGATGGCTTAATAGAAATTCAAACTCTGGATATAGAAGACCTTGTGTATCATAAATGTCAGCAGGCTTATGATTCTTTAAAGTGCTCAGTTTTGGTAGAAGATTCTGGGCTATTGTTTAATGCATGGGATGGTTTGCCAGGCCCTCTGATAAAATGGTTTGAATGCACTGTTGGTTGCGAGGGAATGCTCAAGATGCTTCAAACGTTTGAAGATCGTAGTGCGATTGCGATTTCCTGTTTTGCGATTTATGATGGGAAAGACATTAAAATAGCGCGTGGAGAGGTTGAAGGGAGCATTGCAACCGAGATTCGTGGTAGTCATGGATTCGGTTGGGATGTGATTTTTGTGCCCAAAGGTTACGAAAAAACTTACGCGGAGATGAAGTCAGAAGAAAAAAACACTATATCACATAGGAAAAACGCGTTAGAAAAATTAAAGGTGCTTATGCGGGCCTAGAGTGTTATGCGATTTTTTTTAAGTGTGTGAAAAGGTGGCTGAATGTTTTATGATAAGTTGTTAGATTCAAGTAGACATTTTCTGTGTCTGTTTGTGATTGTTGGTTGATTCGTTGGTAATCTTCAATCATTTCTGTCCAACAGGGTTGTTTTTCCAACCACCCCTTTTCTAATGCTGTTTCAAAACATTGTTCATCGGTTTGGCATGGTAGGTTTTTCCATTGGGCAATGGATTTGATAACCTTTATTGCGATCTCATAAGTATGACCAAAGCGTTGTAAGGCCGCCCTTTTAAAATAATCATTTTGCTCCTGCTTGAGAACCTCATCCAACCTTTGAAGGTTCCAGTCAAAATGGGTTAATAAAACCTGTGATTCTGATGGGGATATTTCTTCCATTAAATAACCATAAGTTAAAAGAGCAGTATAACAAGTAGAGTGTTTTTTGATGTAAAATTTTTGTACATTGCTTTTTTATCAAGTGAAATGATATTTTATCCTCAAATTTAGCGATCAATTACTGTTTTCTTTAAGTCCTGAAACATTCAAAAAATATGAGTGCTGAAATTTTAAATGAAGATTTTGTGGACAATGGTGATGGAACGGTTACTTCAAAAAAACATGGTTTGATGTGGGTTAAGACGGACTCTATGAACGATTTAAAAAAGTGGGTTAATTATCAAGAAAGCAAAGACTATGCCCGCGAACTTAATGAAAAAAAATTTGCAGGATACGATGATTGGCGATTGCCAAATAAAGATGAAATGTCGACTTTGTACCATAAGAACTTGAGCAATACAGATCAGTTTGGCAAGACGATTCACATAAGTGACCGGTTTTCTCCTGGTGGCGGATTTTCTATGGTTGCCCAGCAGGTGCCCGGTCGTATGCGAACATGGGTTTTAAATATTAGAGATGGGGAGTTTGTCCACCCGGAAGGCCTTTGGACTATAACTGAAGCCGCCCGTGCTGTTCGTAAAATATAATTTAAATATTGGTATTAATTGGAGATAAAAAATGAGTGAGGAACTTTATTATCCTCCTGAATCAGTATCATCCAAAGCCCATGTTGGTAGTATGGAACAATACCGTGAGTTGTACGAACGTTCTATAAATTCCCCCAATGATTTTTGGGCAGAACAAGCCGAACATTTTTGTTGGTTTAGAAAATGGGATCAAGTGAGGTCCTATAACTATGATGTGACCAAGGGTGATATTTATATCGAATGGTTTATGGGTGGCCAGTTAAATATCACATCCAATTGTCTGGACCGACATCTTGAGTCTAGAGGAAATCAGATTGCAATTTTATGGGAAGGTAATGAACCTGGTGAAAATAGGAGCCTTACTTATAAAGAACTCCATAGGGAAGTTTGTAAATTCGCAAATGTTTTAAAAGAACGAGGAGTGAAAAAGGGTGACAGGGTTTCAATTTATATGCCTATGGTTGTTGAATTAGCTGTTGCTATGTTGGCTTGTGCTCGCATAGGGGCGGTCCACTCTATAGTTTTTGGGGGATTTTCCCCAACTGCGTTGGCAGATCGCATTGTTGATTCTTCATGTGCTTTTCTTATTACGACTGATGGTGGATACCGGGGCGCAAAAGCTATTCCAATAAAGGCTAATGCCGATGAAGCGATGGACTTGGCTGAAAAGCAAGGGGTGTTAGTCAAAACCTGCGTTGTGGCTCGACGGGTTGGAGATAAAATGCCTGTTGCTATGCAGGAGGGTAGGGATTTCTGGTGGGATGATGAAATGTCCGATGCTGATCCTGTTTGTGAACCAGAAGTCATGGAGTCGGAAGACCCTCTATTTATTCTTTATACATCTGGATCAACTGGTAAGCCTAAAGGGGTGCAGCACACCACAGCGGGTTATATGATTTATACTGCACTGACCCATCGTTATATATTTGATTATCAGAGGGGCGATATATGGTGGTGCACGGCAGATATAGGTTGGGTGACGGGCCATTCCTATATTATTTATGGTCCATTAACAAATGGTGCGACTACAGTAATGTTTGAAGGGGTGCCCACTTATCCTGATGCTGGGAGATTTTGGGATGTGGTAGATCGATTGAAGGTCACTCAATTTTATACTGCACCGACAGCTATTCGAGCTTTAATGTCTTGCGGTGAAGAAGTTATAACAAAATATCATCTATCCACTTTACGTGTTCTTGGGTCTGTGGGTGAACCAATAAATCCGGAAGCCTGGCGTTGGTATCACAAAAATATAGGAAAAGGAAAGTGCCCGATTGTGGATACCTGGTGGCAAACAGAAACTGGTGGAATATTGATTACCCCACTACCTGGATGCACTCCTACAAAACCTGGGTCAGCAACTCTGCCTTTTTTTGGGGTAAAACCCGTAGTCATTGAAACGGAAACGGGAAAGGTTGTGGAAGGAAACGGAGTGACTGGGGTATTGGCTTTAGAGGAGCCTTGGCCGAGCCAAATGCGGACCATATATAAAGATCATGGTCGTTTTGAAGAAACTTACTTCAAACTTTACCCAGGATATTATTTTACTGGTGATGGGTGCAGCCGTGATAAGGATGGCTATTATTGGATCACCGGCCGCGTTGATGATGTTATCAATGTTTCAGGCCATAGAATCGGAACGGCTGAGGTAGAGTCTGCATTGGTTTTGCATGAAGCAATAGCAGAGGCGGCTGTGGTGGGTTATCCGCATGAAATTAAAGGGCAAGGGATCTATGCATATGTTTCCCTTATGGCAGGGATCAAAGAAAGCGATAATTTGAAAAAATCACTGATAAATTTTGTCCGTAAAGAGATTGGTCCAATTGCGGCACCCGATGTGATCCATTGGGCACCTGCTTTACCAAAGACAAGATCTGGGAAAATTATGAGACGAATATTAAGAAAAATTGCAGCTAACGAAGCAGAGCAGTTGGGAGATATTTCTACCCTGGCTGATCCTTCTGTTGTAGAAAATTTAAAGGCTTCTTTTGCGGAGATGTTTGCAGATTAGTTTAATAGATCAAAACGTTGGGATCATGGAGTTGAATGAATTCAACTCCATGACCTTCCACTCCTACAGTGAAAAGAGCAAGGATTCCCTTCCCCCCCCAAATGTTTGAGCGT
>CAZMBO010000050.1:0-4277 GCA_964564655.1 uncultured Nitrospina sp.
AAGTCAAGGTAAGAAAAGGAGACGTAACCTTAAAATGGAAAAAGGTCAAAGGATAAGAAGAGTAGCTCCTTATAACGTTCTTTCTACCTAGAATTAACTTTAATAAATTTGAAATAAATTTAATGCTTAAATACTTTTATTAATTTTTTATGTTTTTAAAACCCGCATTTGATTTGTATCAAAAGTTTTAGGAAGCTTGACTTAAATAATATCTCTGCTAAACTTATTGTGTTACTTAACTCTTTTAAATAGTCCAGAGAGGCTATAAAGGGAAAAATCATGGATTTTGAAAGTACACATCTACCTTCTATCTGGTCACTACCGACCTTTAGGAGGTTTTTTTTTGACCCCATTTATCCCCACCTACCCCTTTCAAAATGAGCTCTATTTTATTAAATGAAAAGGATATTGCCCGGGCTATAAGTAGAATTTCGCATGAAATCCTTGAGCGAAATAAGGGCGCCGAAAATATCGCATTGATAGGAATCCGCACTCGCGGGGTTACTGTTTCCAATCGCCTCAAACAAAAAATAACTGACATAGAAAACGCGGATGTGGCCACCGGAGCCTTGGATATCACGCTTTATAGGGACGATGTTGGAACGGGTCTACAAAAACCACAGCTTAAAAAAACCGAAATTACGTTTGCCTTGGAAGGAAAACATGTGGTTCTTTGTGATGACGTATTATTTACAGGAAGGACCATTCGTGCTGCGATTGACGCTTTGATGGATTTTGGCCGACCAGCATCCGTACAACTAGCAGTTTTGATAGATCGGGGACACCGGGAACTACCCATTAGACCCGATTATGTCGGAAAAAATATCCCAACCCCCAAGTCAAAGCGTGTCCAGGTACATTTAAAAGAAATTGATGAGGAGGATAAGGTAATTATACAGGAGCCTGTAAAATGACCGAGACAGCCACTCTAAGCCAACAAAATATAATTGCGACGAAAGACCTTGACGCAAATGATATAGAGACAATCCTGGATACTGCAGATTCTTTTAAGGAAATTTCTACACGAGCTATCAAGAAAGTACCTACTCTCAGAGGTCGGACCATAATAAACCTATTCTTTGAACCCAGTACTCGCACCCGAACCTCATTCGAAATCGCAGGAAAAAGATTGAGCGCTGATGTAGTCAATATTTCCGGTGCTGGAAGTAGCGCAGTCAAAGGCGAAAGCCTAATCGATACGGCCAAAAATCTTGAGGCAATGAGCCCCGACATTCTTGTTGTTAGGCATAATTGTTCCGGGGCACCTTCTCTTATTTCTGAATTTGTAAACTGTCCAGTCATTAATGCGGGTGATGGAATGCACGAGCATCCCAGCCAGTCATTTCTCGATTTACTTACAATTCGCGAGCATAAAGGAACTTTAAAAGGTTTAAAGGTTGCCATTGTGGGTGACATAGCTCACAGCCGAGTTGCAAGATCTAATATTCAAGCAATGCAAACAATGGGAATGAAGGTAAAAGTCGTTGCCCCACCTACCCTAATCCCTGTTGGAATAGAAAAAATGGGGGTCGATGTTTGCTATGACTTAGGCCAAGGAATTAAAGATGCGGATGTAATAATGATTCTTAGAATTCAACTTGAAAGGCAAAATCAAGGTCTCTTATCAAGTTTAAGAGAGTATTCGAACTACTTTTGTCTCACGACAAATCATTTGTCCAATGTTAGCGATGAGACTTTAATTATTCATCCAGGACCTGTGAACCGTGGTGTTGAGATTTCATTAGAGGTATTGGAAGGACCTCGCTCCCTGATCTTGAATCAAGTAACCAATGGAGTCGCGGTAAGGATGGCTCTTTTCTATCTACTTTTAGGTGAGAGTGATGCGAACCCTAATTAAAAACGGTCATCTTATCGACCCAGCTAATAAAAAAAGTGGCAAATTTGATTTGCTCATCAATAAAGGAAAAATTGAAGCCGTAGAGCCCACGGGAAAATTAAAAGATATAGCAGATTTGAAAATTATAGATGCCCAGGGAGCTATTGTAGCACCGGGGTTTTGTGATATGCATGTCCATTTCAGGGAACCGGGTCATGAGTATAAAGAAACTATAAAAACAGGTAGCGAGTCAGCTGCTGCTGGAGGATTTACTACCGTAGCCGTAATGCCAAACACCTCTCCCGTAAATGATAATCGCTCCGTCACAGATTTTATTTTAACTCAGGCAAAAGAAACTTCTAACATCAATATATTGCCCATAGGAGCTATCACCAAAGGGTTAAAAGGTGAGGCACTTTCGGATATGGGAGAACTTAAAGAAGCAGGTTGTATAGGTTATTCCGATGATGGCAGGCCAGTCAGTGATAGTGAAATAATGCGCCGCGCTTTAGAATATAGCAAAATGTTTGATTTGCCATGTATTCAACACAGCGAAGTCCTTGAATTGACTCAAGGGGGTAGCATGAATGAGGGAGTGGTCTCTACAGAACTCGGGCTAAAAGGGATGCCTACAGAAGCCGAAGATATAATGGTCCATAGAGATATATCCCTTCTACCAAAAACTGGTGGCAGGCTCCATGTTGCGCATATCAGCAGTGGAGGCTCGGTTGATCTTGTGAGACAAGCGAAGAAAAAGGGATTGCCTGTTACCTGTGAAGTCGCACCACATCATTTCACCCTGACCCATGAAGAATGCAGGGGCTACAATACTAACGCAAAAATGAGCCCACCTTTAAGAACCGATTCAGATTTGGAGTTGATCCAAGAAGGCATGCGTGACGGAACTATTGATATCATAGCAACAGATCATGCTCCACACGATCTTGTTGATAAACAGGTTGAATTCAGCAAAGCCTGTTTCGGTATCGTTGGACTGGAAACCGCGCTTCCATTAACTTTAAAAATGGTTGATAAAAAAATCATTTCACTTGAGAAGGCTATTGATATGCTAACGTTTCAACCCAATCGCATTTTTGGACTGGATAAAGGAACATTGGGGGTCGGTAAAGCTGCAGACATTACCTTGTTTAACGATAAAGAGGAATATTCTATTAATCCTAGTAACTTCAAATCTCGTAGCAAGAACTCTCCTTATGAAGGTTGGAAAGTGAGAGGAAAAATCCTTCATACTCTTGTTAATGGTAAAACAGTATTCAAATCTAATTAACCTCAATACTATTTTTTCTAAGTACAGTAATTAATATGAAAGCCGTTTTAGCCCTTGCCGATGGGAAAGTTTTTGAAGGCGAACATTTTGGTGCAGAAAATGAAGTGGAAGCCGAAATAGTTTTTAACACAAGCATGTCGGGTTACCAAGAAATCATCACAGACCCGTCTTATTGTGGGCAAATGGTAGTTATGACCTACCCTTTAATCGGAAACTATGGAATTAATCCAGAGGATTTTGAATCAGACCGCCCCTATTTATCGGGGTTTATAATTAAAGAATTAAGCAGAGTTCAAAGTAATTGGCGGTCACGAGGAAATTTGGAAGATTTTTTAAAAAAAAATAATGTGTTCGGTATTCAAGGTATAGATACCCGCGCATTGACCCGCAGAATACGAGATAAAGGGGCACAACAAGCTGTCCTTTCAATAAATACGACAGACACTCAAAAATTGGTTGAAAAAGCCCGTAATTCTCCTGGTTTAATAGGCCGTGACTTAGTCAAGGAAGTATCCTGCCGCAAGGCCTATGAATGGAATGAAAGTGAATGGGTTATCCAAAAAGGCCAGACCAAATTAGAAACTACCAAAGATCGTCCTCACAGGGTATTGGTCTATGATTTTGGTGTTAAGAGAAATATATTAAGAAAACTAACCCGCACCGGTTGCAAAGTAAAAGTATTCCCTGCCTCAACTTCCGCCGATGAAGCGCTTGCAACAAACCCCGATGGAATTTTTCTTTCAAATGGCCCGGGAGACCCTGCTGCAGTTCCTTATGCGATAGAAAATGTTAAAGCCCTTTTGGGAAGGGTACCAATATTTGGAATTTGCTTAGGCCACCAAATATTAAGTTTGGCGCTAAATGGTAGTACTTATAAGTTAAGATTTGGACACCATGGAGGCAATCAGCCTGTCCTTGATGCCAATTCGGGCAAAGTTGAAATAACATCCCAAAATCATGGTTTTGCGGTAAAGGAAAATTCTTTAATGAAGGATGTTGATATTACACATTTAAATTTGAATGACAATACAGTGGAAGGTATTAAACATAAAACTTTTCCTATTTTTTCAGTCCAATATCATCCTGAAGCATCTCCTGGCCCCCATGACTCGGATTATTTATTCAATAAATTTGTAAGTCTCATGGAAACAG
>CAZMBO010000050.1:4377-12172 GCA_964564655.1 uncultured Nitrospina sp.
AAATTAATGCCTAAACGATCTGACATAAAAAAAATTCTTCTCATTGGATCCGGGCCCATCATCATTGGTCAGGCTTGTGAATTTGATTATTCTGGCACCCAAGCATGTAAATCCTTAAAGGAAGAAGGGTATGAGGTGGTGCTTGTGAATAGTAATCCAGCTACCATAATGACAGACCCAGAATTTGCGGATCGGACTTATATTGAGCCAGTCACACCTGAAGTCGTGGAAAAAATAATAAAAAGGGACAGACCAGATGCCCTCCTACCCACCATGGGTGGACAAACGGCTTTGAACACTGCCCTTGCTGTTTCGGAACAAGGGGTTCTAGAAAAATATAACGTCGAATTAATTGGGGCAAGGGTCGAATCTATCAAAAAAGCAGAAGATAGAAACCTATTTAAAGAAGCTATGATTCGTATAGGGCAAAAAGTTCCACCTAGCGGTCAGGCAGCAACATTAGATGAAGCGTGGAATATTGCTAAAGAAACTGGATTCCCAGCAATCATCCGACCCTCATTTACCCTTGGTGGAACAGGAGGCAGTATTGCTTATACCAAAGAAGAGTTTGTTCCTCTCGTTGAACATGCCCTGACATCCAGCCCCATTCATCAGGCTCTTATCGAAAAGTCTCTTTTGGGATGGAAAGAATATGAACTGGAAGTAATGCGCGATTTAAATGACAATGTTGTTATCATTTGTTCCATAGAAAATTTTGATCCTATGGGAATTCATACAGGTGACAGTATTACAGTAGCTCCAGCTCAAACCCTTTCAGACAAAGAATATCAAATCATGCGTAATGCAGCGATTGATATCATTCGGGAAATAGGAGTTGATACCGGTGGCTCAAACATTCAGTTTGCCACCAACCCTAAAACGGGAGATATGATTGTAATAGAAATGAACCCTCGTGTTTCTCGTAGCTCTGCTTTAGCATCTAAGGCCACAGGTTTCCCGATAGCTAAAATAGCTGCTAAATTAGCAGTTGGATATTCGCTGAATGAAATTCGAAACGATATTACTCGAGTGACACCGGCTTCTTTTGAGCCAACCCTTGATTATTGCGTTGTAAAAATCCCTCGGTTTACCTTTGAAAAATTCCAGCAAACAGAACCTATCTTGACCACGCAAATGAAATCTGTTGGAGAAGTAATGTCTATTGGTAGAACATTTAATGAGGCCTTACAAAAGTCCATTCGATCTATGGAAATTGGAAGTTATGGTTTTGAAGAAAATTTTCACTTTAAATTAAATAACTCGGATTTATCAGTTCAAGCGCAAAAAGAAAAACTAATTGAAGCACTATCTATTCCTTTTTCTGATCGGCTATGGCAGGTTGTAGCAGCATTGCGTCGTGGGATTTCTATTCAAGAAGTTAATCGGCTTACGGGTATAGATCTTTGGTTCCTTGATAATCTGTTAAAATTGACTGAATTTGAGGATGAATTGAAAAGTTTTAACTCTCTGGATCAGATAGAAAAACAGATTTTATTAAAAGCAAAACAATATGGTTTTTCAGATAAATACCTAGCCGAAATTCTAAACTCCTCTGAAGAAAATGTACGAGAAAAACGGTATAAGCATGGCCTAATCCCCGTTTATAAAAGAGTAGATACATGCGGCGCTGAATTCGAAGCATTTACTCCATATCTCTACTCTACCTATGAAGAAGAATGTGAAGCTAATCCCATTGAAAAGAAAAAAATAATAATTTTAGGAGGTGGGCCTAACCGAATTGGCCAAGGAATTGAGTTTGATTATTGTTGTGTGCACGCTTCATTTGCTCTCAAAGAAGATGGTTTCGAAACAATTATGGTTAACTGTAATCCAGAAACCGTTAGTACCGACTACGATACCTCAGACAGATTATATTTTGAACCTGTAACACTAGAGGACGTTCTACATATTATACGAATAGAGAAACCGACAGGAATTATCGTTCAATTGGGGGGACAAACACCACTAAAACTAGCGTTATCTCTTTTAGAAGCAGGTGCACCCATTATCGGAACAAGCCCGAAGGATATTGACAGAGCTGAAAACAGAGAACTTTTCAAAGGTGTTCTGGATAAACTTGGGCTTAAACAACCTATTAATGGTACGGCCACTTCTTATAGCGAAGCCAAACAAATTGCGGCTAATATTGGTTATCCCGTTGTTGTACGACCTTCATATGTTTTGGGTGGACGAGCCATGGAAATAGTATATAACCAGCATCGTCTTGAACATTATATGCAGCATGCAGTCAAGGCATCACCTGAACATCCTGTCCTGATTGATGATTTTCTAGAGGACGCGACAGAAATAGATGTTGATGCATTATCAGATGGTAACGATGTAGTTATTGGTGGGGTAATGGAGCATATTGAAGAGGCTGGTATTCATTCAGGCGATAGCGCTTGCTCTCTCCCAGCATTTTCTCTTCCACCTGAAACTCTCAATCAAATAAAAGAACAAACTATTGCTCTTGCAAAAGAGCTCAATGTAATAGGTCTAATCAATATCCAATTTGCTGTACAGAATGGCGAGGTTTATATTATCGAAGTAAACCCGCGGGCCTCTCGCACCATTCCATTTGTAAGTAAATCAATCGGTGTTCCTCTCGCAAAGATCGCCGCACGTATTATGGCGGGTAAAACCTTAAAAGAGATCGGATTCACGCAGGAGATTAGACCTAACCATCTCGCAGTAAAGGAATCAGTTTTCCCATTTAATAAATTTACAGATGTAGATGTTCTCCTTGGTCCAGAAATGAAATCAACTGGAGAAGTTATGGGAATTGATAAAACCTTTGGTCGTGCATTTGCCAAATCACAACTAGCAACTGGTATTAAACTTCCCAAACAAGGAACTACTTTTATAAGTGTTAAGGATTCAGACAAACCCAAATCTGTAGAAATTGCTCAGGGGTTACAGGAAATGGGTTATCAGATTGTCGCAACCAAAGGAACAGCAGACTACCTAAAAACAAATGGAGTTGATGTAGAGCTAATAAAAAAAGTTAAAGATGGCTCCCCTCATTGCGTTGAAGCGATCGAATCGGGGAGGATTAATTTGGTTATAAATACAACTTTTGGGGAGCAAGCAATTGAAGATTCTTTTTCCATAAGAAGAAGTTCCTTGAACAAAAATTTGCCCTATTGCACAACAATTGCCGGTGCATCTGCGTTAGTGGGAGGACTGAAAGCCCTCAAAGAAGAAGATCTAGGTATAACTACCATCCAAGAATATAATAACTTGTAGGTTTAGGTATTTATTTGATTAGAAGAAAGCCCTGCTATACTTTTTACAATTCCTCCATCATTTCAGAAAAATACATTTTCCATTCCTACCCCTGCTATCTTTTTATTCAACTATTTTATTCATTTTGATTACTTGACCGATTCTGGCTCAGACAGTACAATTCACGGCATGAAAAATTCTGCTCTGCTAGTAATATTTTTATCTTTGTTTTTTCCCAGCCTTTTGTTCGCTAATGAAGATGGAATGATCTTAATTGAATCCGGCTGTTTTATCATGGGAACCAACAATGATGGAATTTATGAAGATCACGACGATAATTATCGGGAAAAACCAGCTCATAAAGTATGCTTGGATAGTTTTTATTTGGACACCTATGAAGTAACACAAAAAAAATGGGATACCATTATGAGTTTTAATCGTTCCGTCTTTCATCATCCTGATCGACCAATTACCCACATTAATTGGCGTGAAGCTAGAGCTTATTGCAAAAAAACAGGAAAAAGGTTGCCTACCGAAGCAGAGTGGGAGTATGCAGCTCGTGCTGGAAGTCAAACAAAGTTCCCTTGGGGTGATGAAATTGATGATGATCGAATGTGGTATTCCGGAAACTCACCACGGCAGGTCCCGCAGATTGGTAAAAAACGCCCCAATTCATGGGGATTGCACGATATGATGGGTAATGTATGGGAATGGGTAGAAGACTGGTTCTCCCCCGAATATTACAAAAATAGTTCGGCAAAAAATCCAAAAGGCCCACCTAGGCAAAGTTTTAGAGTTATACGCGGTGGTTCGTGGATGAGTGATGCTGAATATTTACGGGTTACCGTCCGCCATAGAGGCATGTCAGATCCTACTGAGAATTATTGGGTTGGAGTACGATGCGCTAAATCTCCTTAGCTGTTTAATCACAAAAATATCTTGGACCGCAAAGTCGTAAACAGGTTATATAAAAAGCTTTCGAAACAATTGGGAGCCGCTGAATCGGAACTGGATTATAATAACCATTTCGAATTACTTATAGCAGTTATTTTAAGCGCACAATCTACCGATAAAACAGTAAATTCAGTCGCCAATGACCTCTTTAGCATCTGCTCCACCCCAGAGTCCATATTATTATTAGGCCAAAAAAAGCTTCAGAAAATTATAAGACCTGTAGGCCTTTCACCCACAAAATCCAAAAATATAATCTCCACGTGTAAAATATTATTGGATAAGCATAACGGAGAAGTCCCTGGCAATCGAGAGGCATTAGAATTTTTGCCCGGAGTAGGCCGGAAAACAGCCAACGTAGTTTTAAATGAAGGCTTTGGCCATTCAACCATTGCTGTCGACACACATGTGTTTCGAGTGTCAAACAGAACAGGCTTAGCGATTGGAAAAACCACTCTCGACACTGAAATAGAATTGCTTCGTGTCACGCCAAAAAAATGGGCGGCAAATGCTCACCGCTACTTAATTCTTCATGGACGATACGTTTGCAAAGCAAAAAACTTTAACTGCCAAGAATGTGTCATAAATAAAGAATGTGAGTTTTTTGGCAAGAATATTTAATTAATGCCTCGTATTAAAAAAGTTCATAGTTTCAATTCAGTAATCAATCGGCTTAAAAATATTTCAATCTATCCAGGAAGTGTTGAAACCATAAAGACATATGAAACCTCCGCCGGATTTTATCCACTTATTAAAATTGTGCTTGGTAAGGGAAACTCTCTCCGCGTCCTTATTTCTGCAGGAATTCATGGGGATGAACCTGGGGGAGTAGAATCAATCTTAAGTTTTTTAAGAAACAAGGAATATTTAGATTATGTAAATGAATGGGAAATCACTTTGTTGCCTTGCATTAATCCCTATGGTTACGAATTTGGCACCCGTGCAAATCATCAGGGAAACGATTTAAATAGACTTTTCATGGTGAAGGACCCTCCCTTAGAAGTAAGTTTTGCACAATCAATTTTAGACATAGGCTTTAACCTAATAATAGATTTACACGAAGACAATGAAAGTCAAGGCTATTATCTTTATCAAAATGGGTTGAGCAAAAAACATGAAAGAATGGGATTGGAAATATTAAATTCCTTAGATGGCATTATGCCTATAAATTTAGAAACTGAAATTGCTGGCTCAAAGGCATATCAGGGGATAATCGGAAAAGAGCTGGAAATTTCCTCAATGGATTGGTGGCCGATGGCTTTATACGGTTTATCCAAAGGAACTCAAATGTGCCTTACCCTAGAAACTTCTAGCCTATTTGATATGGAAACAAGGATCAACGCCCATTTAACTGCAATAAAAACCGCTTTTAAGCACTTTCAATAATAAACAATTCTCAACCGGTTTTCGGTGAAATAACAGGAATTACGATTGACTCCCCCACTGTTAAAGAACGCATATCTTTATCAGCGTTATAGCTACTGAGAAGCCATAGCGGGATGGTATATATTTCATTGCAGATTTCCCACAAAGTGTCTCCTTTTTCAACATTTCTTTTAGCCAACTTTCGTATTTCGTAATTATTAAAGAAGTCTTCTTGAATTGCTTTATGATATTCCTGCCTTTTTTCTTCAAATTTATCAGGCCCTATATTTTTGAAACTGACACGAAGTTTATCATGGAAGGTTATTTCATCTTTGCCTTTTATTTTGTTGATTTTTTTCAATTCACCCACTGACATCAGAGCCCATTCCGCATAGTGGCTAAGGGTTTCATCAAAATCTACCCGTATCGTGCCTATTTTTTGACGATTCTGAGCGGAAAACGATACAGGCATAAATGCAGGTCTATTTTTATTTAAACTACCATTTGTCTTCGTATTGCCAATAACCTTCAAATTTTTATTTATAACAACCTTATCAATTTCAATCCCTTTTTGATTACTGGGAGAAGCATTTCCTACTAGTATTCGATCTTCCGGAAGTTTGGCACTATTTATTTTATTTTTTTTCTTAGTTTTAACTGGGGTTGTAAAATTATTAGCAATCCTTAATTTTTGTCCTGGATGCAAAGAGTTAGGGTCTCTTATGCTGTTTAAACTTTTTAAATAAGTAACATTTGTATCAAAGCGCTTTGCAATCTTGGAGAGATTGTCATTTTTCTTCACCCAATAATAATCGCCCTGCATTCTCTTTTTCTTTACTTCAAGTTTAGCAAGCCTGATGGGTAAGCTTGATTGCGGGATTTTTATTCTTTGCCCAGGATAAAGAGAATTGGGGTTTTTAATATGATTGATCTTTGCTAGAAAGCGCGTATTGGTATTAAAGCGTTTGGCAATTTTGGAAAGATTGTCGTGCCTTCTAATTCTATAAGAAACTAATGTATAATTTTCAGGGGCATAATTTGCATAGCGAATGGACGATTTGGATTTTCCTTTTGGTAATTGTAATACCTGCCCAATATAAATTCTATTTCCCCTCCTAATAGTATTAGACGCCTTTAACGATTGAACACTGGTACCAAACCTCAGGGCAAGTGCTGAAAGGGTATCTCCTCTCCTCACAGTATAAAATTTAGACCGTATTTGCCTTGAATAAAGGGCTGTTTTTGGAATTTTATTATAATTGGAACGTAAATCTTTAATTTCTGATGCCGGTGCTTGAAAAACATACCCTTTGGGAATCCTTTTCTCGCCAATTAAAACCGGTCGTCTTAAAGAGGGGTTTGATTCAGCTATTTCCTCCCTTGTCATATTGAAATAATTTACGGCTGTATTAATATTTACATAATCAGGCAAGCGGAATGAGACCCGCCTAAGGGGTTTTTTAATATTTAATAAGGGAAAATATTTATTCTGATTCTTTACAACATGGAGAGCGGCAAGAAATTCCGGATAAAAATTTCTGGAAGCAAAACCAAAAGTGCGACTTCTATACTTTTTGATTATCTTAACAATATCACTACCATGCCGTTTTTGAGCCCGTTGCATACCTCGAAGACCATGGTTATAAGCAGTAATAGCTAAAGGCCAGGACCTTACGACCTCATAATTTTTTTTCAATAATTTGGCGGCTCCATAGGTAGCAAGAATTGGATCCCTTCTCTCGTCTACATCGTATCCAACCCTCATAAATAATCGTCCCGTGCTACGAGTGAATTGCCAAATACCCGCAGCACCTGCACTGGAGTATGCTTTTAACTGAAAAGATGATTCCACATGCGGCAAAACACTCAATTCCTCAGGGAGATTATACTGTTTAAATATTCTTTTTATTTCATCCATGTATAGCCCGGAACGTTCAATTCCCGCTTGAAATCGATCTTTAAGGCCCCATTGACCACGGATTCGTCGAGATGCTTTGTAATGGTTCTTTTTGACCAGTTGATAAACACGAAGTTCTTCACCCTTCAATTTCGATTTATTTTTTGTTTTTGCTATCCTCCTTAATATTCGTTTGTACTTAGCCTTTATTTTTTCTAACTTTCTATCTTTAGCTCTTCTACTTAAATGTTTTTTACCAAAATAAACTACTTCATAAACTATCCCCAGATCATTCATGTCGTGAATCACAGCATGTTGGGTTGTGTATTCACTATATATTTTTTTCCAAAAATTGAC
>CAZMBO010000051.1:0-3390 GCA_964564655.1 uncultured Nitrospina sp.
ACCCAAGAATATAATAAAAAAATATACTTGCCTATCAAAATCTAACTCGCTAAATAATTAAACCCATCCGAGCTAAGAACTCTTATCGAAGATAGTAATGATAATATGCGTCTTAATGGAGAATTTTTTAAAGCAAAATAAACACTTCGTTTTAGTTTATAGAAGATTTATCAGAAAAATATCCATTACAGTATTTAGTTCTATTCCCTCCTGATCATCCAACCCTCCAGAAGGAGAATTGCCACAACAAGGAGAAATAGAGGGGTGGCGAGCATTATTCCCCCAGAAGATGGCAGTTTTGATCCACTTAACTCTGGACGTTTTATCGTAACCTTAAGGTTGGGTAAAAAAGTTTTAATATTTTCCTCAGAAATTTTTTGTGGTGAAGATTCTTTAGTATCAACATTTATTGTGAAAGTACCTACCGGTTGAGACCCTAATGGAAGTTTTGTAATAGTTTTTCGTGTGTGTTCTTCGGGCAATTCAAAGACTCGATAAATACCTGGGGTCTGAGTTTCTTTGAAGGTAGCCTGACCGTCTGCATTCATTGTTAAATGGAGGTTGCCCTTTGGGGTTTGGACCACCCATTGACCTTGTTCTTTACTTTGGTGATAGGATTCCCCTACCAAAAGGTTTTGGTGAGAAATATTTTCAAGTCCGCGCGCCGCATACTGGGTCCACCTTTGTATCCAAGGAAGAAAAGTTGGTTGAATAGGAAATTCATTCCATTCTCGATCTAGAGAACTAAGAAAAACTATGATTTTCCCTTTACCAGAGTCGTTTTCTATAACTGCTGGGTTTTGATTGGTAAACCAGTTGGCTATTTTAAAATTTTTTCCGTCTCTAGCCTGAATTGTATAAATTGAATGGAAAGCAATTTCTTTCATTTCCTCAATGGCTTTGGTGGAAAATGCCTGCATAACAGGATGCTTAGTATTTTTAAATAATAGGTGGGTCTTTTCAATATTTTGTATTGCCTTTAGGGTAATTGGTAACAGGTTACCAAGTTTTTCATTGTAATATTTTGCATCTATTTGGTTGCCCATGCCAAATATTAAAGCTCCACCGCGCAAAACAAAACTTTCAAGTTCCAGTTCATAGCCTATAGGAAGTTCTCTTACGTTAGCGAGAATGACTACAGAAAAATCTGATAGCTTTCTTAATGGAAGCTCCGCTAGAGTCGAGATAGTGGGATCAATATGAGAAACGGATACAGAAAATGGATTGAGAGCACGTTCCAGATAAAAAGATTCGCTTTGATGTGAAACAGCACCAGGATCTCCGTCTACAACAAGAACCTTAATGTTTTGGTTGGGATGATGAGAAAAATAGCGTCTACTATCTGTTGGTAAAACATCATCGCCTGCTTTAATTTGTCCTTGTATAGGATCCCCTTTACGTAATGGAATAGAAAATTCTTCGGAAATTGTTTGCCCAGCTGAAATGTCTACCAGAATTTCTTTTTCTAATTCTTTATCAAAAATCAATGAAACAGGTAAGCGTTGATTTTCATTTGAGTAATTTTTAATAGTTGATCTTATTTTCAAGATGCGGCTACGTGCTAAAAATTCCTGATGGGTCTGAACGTTTTCTACCGCTATCTGGTTTCTTTTTAAAGATAAGGCGGAAAAATTGTAAATTTGTAGGGGTATGTTGGGCAACGGTTCGATTTTAGAAAAAACTTCTTCGTCCCATCCATTTTTATCTAGATCGGTCAATATAATAAGTTTTTTTTTCTTATTATTTGCGATTTTTAGCAGGTTGGCTGCTTTTTCCAGGGTATGACCCATATCCGTTGTTTGGTATGAGGGTTGTAGGTTTTTGACTAATTTATCAAAGCTGTTCTTTTGTTTTATCCATCCCTGATAGATATGCGCTGGGTGGGATGCGAGAACCAAGCTGAACTCACTTCCGTCAGGGATTTGCGTTAAAAGTTTTGATAAGAATTGGGTTGCTAACTCAAAAAGAGTTTTTTCTTTTACCTGGGTTCTCATGCTAAAGGAGTTATCGACAATAAATACATAAGAAGCAGGCGAATTGTTACGAAAAACTTCTGAGTTCCCCAAAGATAAAAACGGGTTTGCCAAAGCAAGACTAAACAGGGCAATACCCAGGCATCGAAGAAAGAGTAACAACAGACGATTGGGACTAGACGTTTTTACTGATCGTTTTTGTGATTGAAAAAGCAAATAGACTGCAGAAAAACGCACATACTTTTGTTGTCGGCGTGTTAATAAATGAATCAAAATGGGTACAGAAATCCCAAATAATCCAAATAAAAAAAAGGGTGAGGAAAAATTCAGACTCATATTTTTATCAAGCTTTTTCGTTTTATAAGATAATAGCTTAGAGATTGCTGTAAAGGGATAGAGGTGTCCATTAATGCATAATCAACGCCAAGTCCGTTACTGATATTCTTCAAATGATCGATTTGTTCTTGAATAGCTTTCTGGTATCCTTCGCGAATGTCTATTGGGTCAAGTCCTACTATGGGGTCATCCTCAAGTGATTCAAATACCGTATCTCCCTCAAAAGGTAAATTCAATTCATCGGGGTGCAGAACATGAAAAAGGATAACTTCCAGCCCTCTAGACCGTAGTAGTTTTAAACTTTTTTGGATGTCCTGATCCCGGATCAGAAAGTCAGAAATCAAAATTAACATACCTCGGCCTTGCAGGCGTTCGGCTAGCCCTGCGAGAACATCCTCAATTTGAGTTACTCCTCCGGTGGAAAGGGTTGAAAGGCCATGCAGGATATGTTGCAAATGTGAAGGTTTAGAGCGAGGCGGTATATGCTTAACGACTTGATTGTTGAACGAAGTCAACCCAACTGCGTCAAATTGTTTCAAGAATAAATAGGATAAACCGGCAACCAAATTACAGGCATAGTTGAATTTTGACTCCCCTTTATCAACTGGGGACTGATAAGCCATAGATCCGCTGGCATCCAATAGAATTGTACATTTAAGGTTAGTAGATTGCTCAAACTGTTTAACATGGTATTGGTCAGTTTTTCCTGCCACTTTCCAATCAATATGACGGATTTCATCGCCAGGCGTATAATCTTTGTATTCTGCAAATTCCACGCTTGATCCTTTATGGCGGCTCCGGTGTTGGCCTGTGAGTAAGCCGTCTACCAAATTCATCGCCGTAATTTTTAGTGAAGAAATGCGGGCAAGAACTTGCGGGTCATAATTTTGTGATACTTTATCCATAATTTTCTAAATTGAAGGAAGTTAAACTCCGGTCATTGTCTCATAAAATTTTAAGAGGACAAAAACCTATAACTCCAGTTCTCAGCCTTTTCTCAAGGATAATCTTGTAGAGGGTTGACATTGGAGGGGAGACTTATAGAATAACTCTTTCTTTTTAAAAATTGATTGAGTGAATT
>CAZMBO010000051.1:3490-9737 GCA_964564655.1 uncultured Nitrospina sp.
AAGCGCTGAACAGCATTTTTTAGAGGTTGGTTTTCAGAGTTTTCAAGGTTAGGGTCGCGATCAATCAATGCAAAAGCTTCTTTTCTAGCAACATCAAGAATTTTAATATCTCTAATCAAGTTGGCAATTTTCAAAATAGGCAATCCTGATTGTCGAGTTCCCATAAAATCTCCAGGACCTCTAATCTTTAAATCCTCTTCGGCAATATCGAATCCGTCCCGTGAGGTTTGCATCGCCCTCATTCTTGCTTTCCCTTCTTCAGAAATGGGGAAGTAGGAGACTAAAAGGCAGTGTGATGCATGCTTGCCTCGACCTACTCTTCCTCTAAGCTGGTGGAGTTGCGCCAAGCCAAACCGTTCAGCATGTTCGATGATCATCACTGTAGCGTTGGGAATGTCGATGCCCACTTCGATTACTGTCGTCGATACAAGAACTTTTATTTCTTTTTTGAGGAACCGTGCCATGATTTTCTGGCGTTCTTCTTTTTTGAGTTTCCCATGGATAAGGCAGACGCTTAATTCTGGGAACCTCTCTTGAATGGATTCGAAAATAGTGACAGCAGCTTTTAAGTCCATTAACTCGGATTCTTCAATAAGAGGGCATACGACAAAAGCCTGTCTTCCAAGTTTAATTTGCGACTCCATTAGTTCATAGGCTTTGTCTTGTTGTTTTTCATAAAACACTTGTGTGGTTATAAGTTGTCTTCCAGGAGGAAATTCGTCCAGTAAAGAGACGTCCATATCTCCATATATAGTCAAGGCCAAGGATCTTGGTATCGGTGTTGCTGTCATAATTAGCAGATGAGGGTTATTGCCTTTTTTCCCGAGTGCCTCTCTTTGCAATACACCAAAACGGTGTTGTTCATCGACTACAGCCAGTCCTAAATTTTTAAATTTAATTTCTTTTTGTACCAAGGAATGTGTGCCGATGGTGATGCGAGTTTTTCCTGATTCTATATCCTGATAAACGGCTTCTCGCTCTTTTCCTTTTAAAGTTCCTGTGACGAGTGCTAGTTCGATTCCAAGCGCATCACAATAGGGGCGGATGTTGAGATAATGCTGTTCGGCTAGAATTTCAGTCGGTACCATTAATGCCGTCTGTTTTTCGTTGTCAACTCCGGTGAACAGTGTGATGAGGGCTACTATGGTTTTTCCACATCCAACATCTCCCTGAATAAGACGATTCATGGGTTTTTCTTTTTCCAAGTCTTCCATAATATCTGCTAGCACTCTTTTTTGGGCTTTTGTCAATTGGAAAGGTAAGAGTTTTATGAAACGTTTAATTAGGTCTCCTCGAGTTTTAAAAGCAGTTCCCGTTTGAATCTTTCCAGCATGCTTTTTCTTGAAAGCTAATCCGGTTTGAATTAGAAATAACTCTTCAAAGATCAACCTTTTTTGTGCTGGAGTTTTAAACTTAGCGAGGTCTTTCGCAGTGTAATCTTCCGAAGCTGGGAAATGAACCTGGTTAAAGGCTTCAGACCTGGAAAGAAATTTGTGTCGAAGTAATAAATCTTCTGGAATAACTTCCTCGACCAGGGGTAAATATTTCTCGAGTACATTATTAAGTATGTTACGTATGGATTTCTGATGCAGCCCCTCTGTTGTGTGATAGACAGGAACGATTTTCCCAATTTCAAGGGGGACTGTTGTTTCATCTGTTATCCGTTCTGTGTCTGGATGGACGATTTCTAATTGGTTTCTTTTATTGACGGTGGGTTTTCCAAATACAATAAGTTTTTCCCCTGTCTGAAATTTTTTCATCATATTGGTTTCGTTAAAGCGAAAAAATTTTGCGCGGGTAGTTCCTGTTTCATCTTGAAATATTACTTCGAAAACTCTTTTTCGACGGCCCATATAGATGGTGCCGGAGCTGAGTACTTCAGCGATAAAGGTTGCAAACTCGTCCGGTATGAGGTCAGAAATTGTTTTAAGCTGGCTCCTATCTTCATAACGAAAGGGCAGAAAATATAGGAAGTCTTCTATAGCTTTTAGTTGCAGCTTTTGCAACAGGAGCGCTTTTTTAGGCCCAACCCCTTTTATAAATTGGATAGGGTCATCCAATGATGGTTTTTTCCATCCGGTCGAATTCATGGCACAATAGTAGCCTTCTCCGCAAACAGGGGCAAGGGTTTGATTGTTGATTGACAGGAAAAAATTGTGGAAGTATCCTTAATGTAAGGAATTATAGGCTAGCAATACTATTGTTTAGAAGTGGAATTCTGTCTGGGCGGTCTTTAAAAGTTTTTTAATTATGAAGATTCAAGATCTTACAGAGGCACTTTCAAAATACCTTCCTGATGCTGATATCGGCATTGTACAAAAGGCTTATGAATATTCAGCCAAGGCCCACCGGGGACAAAGCCGAAGATCAGGGGAGGCGTACATATCCCATCCTCTTGAAGTTGCCAACAACCTCGTTAAATTGAAAATGGATGAAACCACATTAGCCGCAGGGTTATTGCACGATACCATTGAGGACACATTGTCCACTCCTAAAGAAATTCAGAAATTGTTTGGAGATGAAATTTTTCAGTTGGTGGATGGCGTCACCAAAATAAGTAAGATGAATTTTTCGAGCCGCGAAGAAATTCAGGCAGAAAATTATCGCAAGATGATCTTTGCCATGGCAAAAGACATTCGCGTGGTTCTAATCAAACTCGCCGATCGAGCTCATAATGTGCAAACTCTGGAGTCACTTTCTGAAGAAAGGCGAAGAAGAATTGCCAGAGAAACTATCGATATCTATGCTCCCATTGCCAATCGACTTGGAATAGGCTGGCTGAAGACAGAATTAGAAAATGGTTCTTTCCGTTATCTTTATCCTGAAGAATACAAGGCTATTAGAGAAAAGGTAGTCAAAGGCCAAGACTATCGCGATAAGTATGTGGAAAAATCAATACAACGGTTAGAAAAGGAATTAAAATCCGTTCAAATTACAGGCAAGGTTGTTGGTCGACCTAAAAACTACTACAGCATATATAAAAAAATGATGGATCAGAATATTAGTTTTGAAGATGTTTATGATCTTGTGGGTTTAAGAGTTTTGACAGACTCTTTACAGAATTGTTATTCCATTCTCGGTCTTGTGCATTCGCTCTGGAAGCCGATACCGGGTAAATTTAAAGATTATATTGCGATGCCAAAACCAAACAGATACCAGTCTCTTCATACAACGGTTATTGGCCCTCGGGGCGAAAGAGTTGAAGTGCAAATTCGCTCTGATGAGATGCACAAGACTTGTGAAGATGGAATTGCCGCTCACTGGAGATACAAAGAAACTGATGATCAGGGCAAAAAGAACATAAATAATCAGCTCCTCTGGGTTCGTCATTTGCTTGAAAACCAGAAAGACTTGATGAATCCAAAAGAGTTTTTAAATGCATTTAAGGTGAATCTTTTTCCGCATGAGGTTTTTGTTTTTACTCCTGAAGGTGAGGTTGTTGCGCTGCCTTATAATGCAACGCCAATTGATTTCGCATTTCAGGTCCATACCGATTTGGGTTGCCATTTTCAGTCGGCAAAGGTAAATGGAAAGACTGTTCCACTGCGTTATAAATTAAGAAATGGTGATCAGGTGGAGGTTGTGACTTCAGAGGATGCTTCACCCAGTCGAGATTGGCTAGCTTTTGTGAAAACTCACAAAGCACGCAACCGAATCTCAAGTTTTATAAATAATGAAGAAAGAGCAGGCAGTCTCGAGCTTGGAAAAGAATTATTAGAAAAGGAAATCCGCGATTACGGTTTCGATCCTATTCAGGTATTAAATCATGAAGGGCTAAAGGGAGCGGCTCACGCTTGCGGTTTTAAATCTCCAGAGAGTTTGTTTGCGGGGATAGGAATTGGAAAACTTTCAACGTACCATGTATTAGAAAAGCTTCTGCCTAAAGAAAAGCTGGAAGGGAAAAAACCCAAAGAGGAGACCTTGGTCAAACTCAAGGAAAATAAACCAGAAAATGCCATTAAGGTCCAATGTCTTAACGAAAATATAATGATCCGAATAGGTAAATGTTGTCACCCTTTACCAGGAGAACCTATTGTAGGTTATATGACACGTGGAAGAGGAGTAACAGTACACCATATTGATTGCCCTAGTATGGTCAAGGTGATTGATGATTCGGAAAGGCTATTAGGTGTGGAATGGGATACTGGAAGTAAAACAATCTATCAGGCTCATATCGCCATCGTTGCTTCAGATAACCCAGGAATATTTGCGAGTATTGGCACTGCATTTGCTGAAGAAGGAATCAATCTTACTCGAGCAAATGTTCAACAGGGAGCTCATAAAAGAGCTTATTTTGACGTTTCCATCGAGATCCATGATGTGGAACACCTGAATCAGACTTTGGAAAAAATCAGACAAGTTGAAGGCGTAATTTACCTAGAACGATTGAAAGATTTAAATAAAAGCTCACCTGTAAAAAATAGATTAGAAGGAATGGGGAAGCGCCTTGAACTAAAGGGCGAAAAAAAACTGATAGTAAACTAAACCGCTTTTGTTATTTTTCCCGATTTTAGGCATCGGGTACAAACCTTCATGGTTTTTATAGACCCCTTTAAAACAACTCGTAGTTTTTTCAGGTTTGGTTTCCATACTCTACGGGTTCTGTTATTGGCATGACTGACATTGTTGCCAAATTGGGGTTTTTTGTCACAAACTTGACATTGCTGGGACATCTAAATGCTCCGAAAAATATTGTCATAAAGAGTGGTAGATGCTAGCATAACCCTGTTGAGTGAGCAAGATTAATTGAGTGATAAAGCTATGGTAATCAACAAAAACTCCACAATAAATGAGATTCTCAGTGCCTATCCTGACGCTAAGAGATTTTTTAATGAGCGGGAAATGGCGTGTACCAGTTGTTTTGCTGTCAACTTTGATACTTTGGAAAAAGGGGCCCTTATGCATGGCTTGGAGGTAAACGCTCTCATTGATCAACTCAATAACTTCCTAAAAACACTACCCACACCTATTATTTCGCCGCAACAGAAGTAACCTCTGGGTGCTTAAATTTTATTATGGGTTATTTGTACAGGAGAAGGCCAAGTCAACCACTATGAATTCAATCCAGCCGATTCAATAGTATGCGAGGGAATGAAATAAAGGTTTGGTCAGGTTTAAAACTTAGGAATTTTGCAGTAAGTTTTTAAGGATACCTTCTGCAATATCTCTGCTATCAACATTATACCCATTTTTAATTTTAGCTTTGACACGTGCCACTTCGTTTGCACGGACATTGCGAGCGCTGTTGATTACTTCATTTGCAAATTGAGCATCTCTATTACTGCGTGAAGAATCTTTGATTTGTTCGCTCCTAGTTCCGGATGTCTCACCTTCGCTTTTTGCAATGGACGCTTTATCACCAACCTTAACCTGGCCTTGAATAGTTTTATTTTTGACGAGAAATTGGTTTCCTGATATTTCCATGCTACTAATATTAACTCTTTGTTTTATAAGTCGGATGATTGCTTAAGGCTCGTTCTTTTATCTCTCCAAGGATGAACTTTGCCTTCAAATAATTTATCGGTATTAGATCCAGATACTTTAACTGAAAAGCGTAACAAATTATTTCTTTTGAGGTTGCACCCCTATAAAATAATGGGTCGCTTTCAAAGTGTCAAGTCGGCTTGGAGATATTGTAGGTTTTATAGGTAGGGTTTAGCAAACCTATTAATGATAATTTTATTCAATAAACCAACTATTTAGCATGACATCTTATATCCTGTAAATTAACATGGCCTTTAAGAATCCATTTCCTACTGTAGATATTATCATAGAGAATATGGCAGGGATTGTCCTTATTGAAAGGGCAAACCCACCATTTGGGTGGGCGATTCCAGGAGGATTTGTGGATTACGGCGAATCTTTGGAAGATGCCGCCCGGCGGGAAGCACTCGAGGAAACGGGGTTAAGTATAGAGTTATTGTGCCAGTTCCATACATATTCTGACCCATCTAGGGATACTCGCCAGCACAATATTTCTACAGTTTTTATTGCCAAAGCCGATGGAATTCCAAAAGCTGGTTCAGATGCAAAACAAGTTCGGGTATTTATCACTCCGCCTCAACCTTTGGTGTTTGACCATGCCAAAATACTGGGGGATTATTTTCAATGGTTAAAAAATGGAAGATCTGAAAGAATTCAGATCAAACCTTAAGATATTTAATGAAATGAAGAGATCATTTCTTAAAAATTTATCTATTTTAATTTTGGGTGTTTGCCTAGTTCTAATAAAAACGGACACCAGTGA
>CAZMBO010000051.1:9837-12001 GCA_964564655.1 uncultured Nitrospina sp.
GCCCCTATTATAATTGGTTCCCATTTTGACACGCGTCCTTTTGCGGATCAGGAAATAGAACTAGAAAAAAAAAATAAGCCCATACTCGGCGCGAATGACGGCGGTTCCTCTACAGCTGTCTTATTGGGCCTGGCACATTTTTTTTTCCAACATCCAGCCCCAAGGCCCATTCACCTGGTGTTTTTTGATGGCGAAGATTATGGAACCAATGGTTCTGGGTTAAATTTACTAGGTTCGACACACTATGCTCAAAGTCTCCTGGAAACGGATCGACGATCCTGGCCTTATTGGGTATTAATTCTCGATATGATTGGAGACAAGGACCTGCAGATTTTTAAAGAGACATACTCTTTGAAAGGAAGCGGTCGTTTTCTTGATCAGATATATTCTATCGCTGAAAAACAAAAAGTATCATCTTTTAAACCACAGTCAAAATTTACCATTTTGGACGATCACTATCCATTCTACAAAATGGGCATTCCCGCTACACTCTTGATCGATTTCGACTATCCTTACTGGCATACTCAAGAAGATACTTTGGATAAATGTTCGCCAGAAAGTATGTTCTCTGTATTTTCTGTGGTGATAGAAACGATTAGTAGCTTTAAGTCGGTGTTAGTGAGTGGAAGGAAGTGAGAATAATTTTTTCTTGGCATTATCGTTGAGAGGATCCATCTCGAGAATGGTTTTTAATTCCTTTTCAGCTTTTTTATATTCCTTTTTTCCAAGATGAATTTCGTAAAGTTTCCAGTGCATGGAAAGAAAATCTAGGCCCATTTCTACAGAACGTTCGTAAGATTTTTGAGCTTCTCCAAAACGATTCATGGCGAATTGGGAGTTACCCAAGTTAAAATATGCAATGGCAAACTCTGGGTTCAAAGCCAATGTCTTTTTTAAATGTGGGATGGCTTTTTCCGGTTGGCCAAGTTTATTCAATACGGCTCCTAAATTAGAAAGAGCTTGTATAAAATTAGGATAGGCTTTAATTGCTTTTTCAAACAGGTTCTTTGCATCCTCAATTTTTCCTGAACGAAAATAGTATCCTCCAAGATTGGACAAGGCTTCGGGAAAGTTTGGTTGCAATTTAATCGTTTTTTCATAGTGCCGGATGGCCTCATCTTCCATCCCGAGGTCGCGATAAGCAGCGGCAAGGTCGTAATGGGCGAGGGTAAAATTGGGGTCCTGAGCCAGAACCTTTTCAAACTCATCTATCGCCTTATTGGGGTTTCCTAATCCATTAAGATAAAAATTACCGCGATAATACATGGCTTCTTTAGAGTTTTTATCTTGGTGCAAAAGCTCCCTGAAGCTGAATGTTGTTGTTTTTTTTAGAAAAGGTTTAATATGCTCAATAGGAATGGCAAGGTTAATGGATCTGCCTTCGATAGTGGCAATTCCCACAACTTTGTTGTTTCGATCAACCAAAGGCCCGCCACTAAATCCAGGACCAAATGCTGTAGTTGTGTAAATAAAGGGTATGCTGGGCAAAGCTTGAGGGTGCAAACCTAAGACAAAGCCGTAAGTTTGGGCAACGATGCCTTCTATACTTCCATTATTTTCTTTTACGTTTTCAGATAAATATCCTAAGGCACTGGTATAATCGTAATCATGGAGACTAGAAGACTCGCCTAGTTCCAGGGTTGAGTATGAACCTTCTGTCAATTTTAAAATCGCAAAATCTTTTTTTCGATCAATTTTGTAAATCCCTGTCACATTTACTTGACTACCGTTTTGGAAATAGGCTTTGACGGAGTAGGCATCAACGAGTACATGGTAGTTTGTTATGATAGTGCCTTCGGGTTGAATTATAAAGCCAGATCCAGTTCCGACTGTTTTGCCAGTTTTGTTTTTTGCAACTAGCAAAACGACAGCGCTTTTGTTCACTTCATGTGCAATTGCTGAACTTAACCATCCCATTAAAATCAATAGGATAGAGGCAAAAACAACATTTTTCTGATTTACAAAATTCATAATTGATAACATCAATGGTTTAATAAATGTATCAAAATATGTAGCAGGGATTTAATTTATCAATAACAAATTATAACAGATTTTTTAATAAAATTTAAAAGGGTGGAATTAAGGAGTTGGCTTGAAGAACAATTAAGAAATAACACGACTCAGCATTGCTGAGCCGTGTGTGCGAAAATTATTTAACGTTGAA
>CAZMBO010000052.1:0-11595 GCA_964564655.1 uncultured Nitrospina sp.
TAATTTTGCGGAGTCAAATGCCAATGGGCTTGTTGATCAATGCAGATTTTAAGAAAAAGCTGGATATAAAGCTGTATCGTTTTGATCCGAATAAGAAGGATCCTAAATATCATGCGGAAATTTTTTCGGAAATGTTTATTCAGTTTCCTCAGTTTAAAGCACATGTCGCAGCGTACATCGAACGGAACTATTGTTTCGTGGTTAATGATGAAGATCATGCCAATCCCAGCACCCTCCTCACTACTTTACAGCCCGAAGAAGTTCGAAGGTTGAATGAGTGGATACTGATCCGCAACCAACCTGGGAAGTTAGCGCGCTAGCGAAAAGCAGAAATAGCAATAAACTATAGTAGGGCAGGCTATATTGTATTAGTTAATCAGTGTATTGGTTTTCGGGATGTAGACTATCACTTTTTAGGTATAGGCCAGTTAGCCGCCAATAGCGTGCATGGCGCGTGTGGGGCGTTCGAAATCATCAAGATTGATCTTATGTCCTGGCTCTTTAACGAGAACTGCCTGTTTTATAGTTTCGATGATAGTTTGATCGGTGGCACCTGATCGGATCAACTCTTTAAGGTTAGTTTCTTCTGTTGAAAATAGGCAGGTTCTCAATTTGCCATCTGCAGTCATGCGAATACGATTGCAGTGGTCGCAGAAGGGATTACTGACTGCGGTAATTATACCTATTTTCCCTTTACCATCGGCGAAATTGTATTCACTTGCAGGTCCAATTTCCAACGAGTTGTCTATGGGGACGAGTTCGTAATTGTCCTTAATCATATTTACGATTTCATGACCGAATAACACCTTGTCCCGTTCCCAGACCTTGTCAGAATCTAATGGCATAAATTCGATGAAACGTATTTCAAACCCATCAGAGCGGCCCATTTCGATCAGGCTCATTATTTCGGTTTCCGAGAAATTACGTACTGCCACGGCATTAATTTTTATTGATTTAAAACCCACCTTCCGAGCAGTGTCCAGCCCATCAAGGACAGATTGAAGGCAGTCACGGCGATTGACATCCCGAAATTTTTCGGGATCGAGTGCATCAAGACTTACATTTAGCCTTTTTAATCCTGCGTCTTTGAGACTTTGTGCCTGATCTTTTAAAAAGTATGCGTTAGTGGTCATAGCTATGTCGTCAATACCATCGACTTCATTTAGCATCTTAATGAGAACAGGCAAGTTTTTCCTCATTAACGGTTCGCCGCCGGTCAGTCGAAGGCGATTGATCCCCATCCGGGAAACAATTTGAGCTACTCTTTGGATTTCCTCGAAGGACAATAGGTTGCTTCTATCCATGAATTCGACATTGTCCGCCGGCATGCAATAGGTGCATCGAAAATTACAGCGATCTGTAACTGAAATACGCAGATTAACAATGGTTCTACCCATTCCGTCAATAAGCTTTGGTCTTGATGTTTTGGGTGTCATGGTCATGTTTAAGCCTTTATTCTGTTCTTCCCAAGACTGGGGAGCCTTAATTCGTTTAAGTATATCTAAATTATAGCTTTTTTAGTCTGTGGATGTATAGAATTTGTTTTAATTATCACATTTTTCAAAAATAGGTGGAAATCTGGGGTTGTTGTTTTTTCTTAAAGATAGGCCCTTAATAGGAAGGGGAAATTGATGCAAAAGATGGAAAATAAAGAACTTTCACAAGGCTAAAGCATCTAAAAATTGTAGCTGAGGTATAAATTGATATATAATTAAAAGACTCCTGCATCTGATCGATGAGGATGTTGTCTGAGTGCAATTAATTATTAAAATATAAGGGCTTAACAAGTGACCGTTGCCGAAGGTAAATTTTCCGCAAAGTTTGAAGAAATAGCTGCAAATATCAAACATCGAGGGGCTTATTATCAGGAAGATGCCTCAGAAAAAGGCATGGCTCTGATCGAAGCCAAATTTAAAGATACAAAACTTTACTGGCTGGCCGATGTGAAAGAAGATCGGATTTTCAGTGCACGGTTTTTTGCCTACGGTGGAAAAGTTTCTTTGGTTGTGGGAGAAACTCTTTGCTCCATGGTTGAGGGTCTTACGGTTGATGAAGCGTGCTCACTTTTGAAAACCGATGTTGAAGTGAAACTTCGTGACAACCCCGATGTAGCCTCTGTGCCAGAATCAAAACTGAAAGCTTTTGATACGGTTGAGGAATTGTTGAAATTGGTGAAAGACCAATATGTATCCGCCAAGGGAGTGGCCCTTGCAAGCGCCTCTATCAATAAAGAAGATTTCAAATCTACAACTGAGTTGAATTTGGTAGCCCAGGCATGGTTGGGGTTGACCCTGGATGAACAGAAAGAACAGATTGAGTTGGTTTTGGATGAGCATATTCGCCCGGCCTTAATGAATGATGGTGGTAATGTCCAATTATTGGATGTGACCGATGGTGAGAAAGTGCTGGTACAATATCAAGGAGCCTGCGGTAGCTGCGGGTCTTCCCTTGGTGCAACTTTATCTTTTATGGAATCGACCTTGCGTAAACATATCTATAACGAAATTAACGTTGTACCTCAGGTGTAACCTGGAGAAATATAATGAGTGAAGATCAAAACTCCGTCTCCGATTTATTGGAAGACAATCAATATAAATATGGATTTACGACTGATGTAGAGTCAGAAACCTTTGCAAAAGGCCTCAATGAAGATGTTGTTCGCGCCATTTCCAAAAAGAAAAATGAGCCGGAGTTTATGCTCAATTTTCGTCTCAAGGCTTTTGCAAAATGGAAAACCATGAAAGAGCCTGCATGGCCGAATGTGCATTATCCTCCCATCGACTTTCAGGATATTTCCTACTATTCTGCTCCCAAAAAAAAGAAGCAGTTGGCAAGTCTCGATGAAGTTGACCCAGAGGTGATGCGAACCTTTGAAAAATTGGGTATCCCATTAGACGAGCAAAAAAAATTAGCAAACGTAGCGGTGGATGCTGTTTTTGACAGTGTCAGTGTTGCTACAACCCATAAAAAGAAACTTATGGAACAGGGAATCATTTTCTGTTCCATTTCAGAAGCTCTTCAGGATTACCCTGAGTTGGTTGAAGAATATTTGGGTACAGTGGTTCCTGTAGGTGACAATTATTATGCAGCTCTAAACAGTGCCGTATTCACAGATGGATCCTTTGTTTATATTCCGCCAGACACCATCAGCCCGATGGAAATCTCCACTTACTTTCGCATCAACACAGAAGAAACCGGGCAATTTGAACGTACACTCATAATCTGTGCTGAAAATAGTTATGTGTCTTATCTGGAAGGGTGTACCGCTCCGCAATTTGATACCAATCAACTGCATGCAGCGGTTGTGGAGTTGGTGACCATGGACAATGCGGAAATTAAATACAGCACCGTTCAAAACTGGTATGCGGGAGACAAAGAAACTGGAAAGGGCGGTATTTATAATTTTGTTACAAAACGGGGAAAATGTGCTGGCGAAAATTCAAAAATTTCGTGGACTCAGGTTGAAACAGGGTCAGCAATCACATGGAAATATCCTAGTTGTATTTTACAGGGGGATAACTCCAGTGGCGAGTTTTATTCTGTTGCTCTAACCAATGGGCATATGCAGGCAGATACCGGAACTAAAATGATTCATATCGGTAAAAACACGCGCTCCAGCATCATATCAAAAGGTATTTCGGCTGATCACTCCAGTAACAGTTACCGAGGTCAAGTAAAGGTTGGGAAAAATGCCACCAATGCAAGAAACTATAGTCAATGTGATAGCATGCTGGTAGGAGATAAATGTAGTGCTCATACCTTTCCTTACATTGAGACGGCAAATAACTCGGTGCAGGTTGAACATGAAGCGGCGACTTCAAAAATAAGTGAGGATCAATTGTTCTATTTTGAGTCGAGAGGAATATCCAGAGAAAATGCTATTGAAGCTGTCATTAGTGGATTCTGCAAAGATGTTTTTAAGCAGCTGCCTATGGAGTTTGCTGTCGAGGCGCAGAAACTATTGACACTGAAACTGGAAGACAGTGTAGGCTAATCGGTACTTAGATTAGTAATGTGGTCCCTGTTTGAAGGGGATAGGTTATTTTTAAGAAGTTCCATAGTTGGCTTGCTTGATTGGTATAGACCCGCAGCCTACGGCGGTTCGCCGCCCTGCATAGCGGGTTTTTTTATTTGTTAATTTGAGGAATAGATTTAATGCTTGAAATTAAAGATTTGCACGCAGGGGTTGAAGGAAATGAAATCGTAAAAGGAATTTCCCTTTCAATAAATAAGGGTGAAATACACGCCATCATGGGGCCGAACGGATCTGGGAAAAGCACCTTGGCTAAAATTCTCTCTGGACATCCGGCTTACGAGACCACCGCTGGGAATATAACGTTCGAGGGTAAAGATCTCTTGGAAATGGATGCGGAAGACAGGTCGATTGCCGGTATCTTTATGGGGTTTCAATATCCGGTTGAGGTTCCAGGGGTTAATAATGCCGAGTTTCTTCGAATGGCGCACAATGCCCGGCGTGTCAGTGCTGGAGAAGAAGAGATTGATCCTCTTGATTTCGATGAACTCCTTTCAGAAAAAATGAAAATGCTTGGAATGGAGAAAAAGTATAAAGAGAGAAACCTCAATGATGGGTTTTCTGGTGGGGAAAAAAAGAAAAATGAGATTCTTCAAATGGCTATTCTCGAACCCAAACTTTCTATTTTAGATGAGACAGATTCCGGATTGGATATTGATGCACTTAGAATCGTTGCTGAAGGCGTGAACAAACTTCGTAGCAAAAACAATGCACTTATTCTCATCACTCATTACCAGCGGTTACTGGATTATATTAAACCCGACTTTGTCCATGTGCTTAGTAAAGGGAAGATCATTAAGTCCGGAGACAAAGCACTGGCTTTAGAACTTGAATCTCAGGGGTACGACTGGGTGACCTCCTCAAATTAAGGCAAATATGTCCGATACACTCGCAGAACCAACAGAAGAGATGGCTTTTCTTGATCTTCATAAAAAATTTATTGAAACAAATAAGCCCAACTCCACTTTGTTGCCCCTTCATGAAGCGGCTTTAGGTCGGTTCGAGACGTTAGGTTTTCCCCACTCAAAGCATGAAATGTATACCTTTGTGAATACAAAGAATTTGATCGCTACCCCGTTCGCAACCTCAAACACCTCCATCAGTATTCCCGAAGAGGTTATTGCAAGTCATATTTTCTCAGGTTGTGAAAATAGTTGCCTGGTATTTGTAAACGGTGTTTACAACCCGTCTCTTTCAAAATTACAGGCGATAGGGTCATCTGTGAAAATTTCATCAATGAGTGAAAAGGATGATTTAGATCAGGTTATCGCTTCTCTTGAAAATGAAAATGATGTGTTTGCTTGTCTGGCAAATGCTTTTTGTGCAGATGCAATGGTTGTAGAGATTAGTGATAAGGCTAAAGTTTCGGTTCCCATTCAGGTACTGTTTATCTCTACGGGCGATGCTTCTGCACCGGGTATGCATTCTTCGCGTTTGATATGGAAAGTGGGGAAATTAGCCGAATTAAAAGTTATTGAGAAATATGTCGGAGTTCAGGCAGGTTATTTTAATAATGCAGTTCAGGATTGGATGATTTCAGAAGGTGCAGGAGTTGTTTTAACTCAGGTGCAATCGGACCCTTTTGATGCATGGAATTTTTCCAAAACTCGGGTATATCAAAAACGAAACTCCAGATTTCATTCAACCAACTCCTCTGCGGGATCGGCTCTTGTACGTCATCATTTTGAGGCTCGGCTTGAAGAAGAGGGGGCTGAATTGATTTTAAACGGTGTTAGCGTGCTTGGTGGAAAAGAACAGGTACATAATTTTGTTCGGATTCATCATGAGGCTCCTCAATGTGTCAGTCATCAGCATTTCAAAAATGTAATCAATGATGAGGGCCGTTCAAGTTTTGACGGTACGGTCATTGTAAATCAGGGAGCCCAGCTGACCAACTCTAATCAATTGATCAATAACCTGATGCTTTCAAATAGTTGCCATGCGGACAACAAACCAAATTTGATGATTTTTGCCGACGATGTGAAATGTACACATGGAGCAACCATTGGTCAGATTGATGATGAACAAATGTTTTATTTGCGAACACGAGGTTTGTCTGAAAAGTTAGCCAAAGAATTACTTACAAGAGGTTTTGCAGAAAGCATCATTCAGACTATTGAATTTCCCGAAGTGGTTAATGAATTGAGTAATACGTTACTTAAGAAACTAGAGGCCAGTAATGTCTAATTCCAATACAGCTGTTACAGGCAATCCTGTTATCGATGTCCAAAAGATACGTAAGGACTTCCCCATTCTGTCTCAAACCGTGCGCGGAAAGCCTTTGATCTATCTTGATAATGGTGCAACTACCCATAAGCCATTGCGGGTTATTGAGCGGGTGCGTAAATTTGATTCTGAAGAATACGGAACTGTACGACGGGGAGCTTATAAATTATGTGAGCACTCTACTCAGTTATATGAAGACGCTCGTAAAAAAGTTGCTGAATTTTTAGGTGCAGAAAAACCTGGCGAAATTGTTTTTACGAGCGGTACCACCCAAGCTATAAATTTGGTCGCTAATAGCTTCGGTAAACGTTTTATAAATAAAGATGATGAGATTGTCATTTCCAATATAGAACACCATGCCAACACGGTACCGTGGCAAATTCTTTGTGAAGAACGCGGCGCCAAACTAAAAGTTATTCCTGTAAGTGATGAAGGTGAGTTGGTAATGGAAGAGTATGAAAAACTTCTTTCAAATAAGACTCGCATGGTGGCCGTCAATCATGTTTCAAATGCTTTGGGCACTATCAACCCAGTAAAGGAAATCACTCAAAAAGCCCATGCTGTAGGAGCAAAAGTTTTAATAGATGGCGCCCAAAGTACGCCCCATATGAAACTGAATGTTAAGGATATAAACTGCGACTTTTATACTTTTTCGGGGCATAAAATGTATGCTCCTAGTGGTATAGGCGGGGTCTACGGTAAAATGGACCTTTGGGAAGAAATGCCTCCTTATGTAACGGGTGGCGATATGATTATGCAGGTCACTCTCGAAAAAACCACCTACGCAAAACCGCCAGCTAGATTCGAAGCGGGTACTCCGCCTATAACCCAAGTGATTGGTTTAGGAGAAGCCATTGATTACCTCAATGAAGTTGGGATGGATAATATTGCAGCTTACGAACATACTTTACTCGAATATGGTACGGCATTGTTAAATGATATAGATGGCCTGCGAATCATCGGTAATGCTCGTGAAAAAGCCAGCCTTATATCTTTTCACGTTGATGCGGCGCACCCACATGATGTTGTGACCATGTTGGATCAGGATGGGATTTCTTGTCGTGGCGGTCACCATTGTGCTCAACCAACAATGATTCGTTACGGTGTGCCGGCTACCACCCGGGCTTCCATGGCCTTTTATAATAAAACAGAAGAACTCGATGCTCTTGCAGAAAGCATTAAAAAATGTATTCGACTTTTTTCAGAATAAATAGGATCAACTTAAAAATTTCCTAATCACTCTCCATACCTAGAAATTTAATATAATTAATCAATAACTTTTTAAATTAATTCATGTCATACGATAACGAACTCTATCAGCAGGTTATTCTGGATCACAATCGGAAGCCTCGAAACTTCCGTGAAATAAAAGATGCGAGTCATTCTTGTCACGGTATTAATCCGCTTTGTGGTGATGATATAACTATTTACTTGAATGTAGATGAAGAAGAAGGTGTGATTAAGGATGTGAGCTTTCTTGGTTCGGGTTGTGCTATTTCAAAGGCGAGCACTTCCTTGATGACGACCTTCCTTAAGGGAAAAAAAATTGATTTAGCCAGAAAAACCAAAGAAGAGTTTCATAAAATGATTCTTGGGGATCTGGACCCTGAACAAGAAGAGCATAGCCTGGGTAAACTGACTCTATTTATGGGAATCCGTGAATACCCATCTCGTACAAAATGCGCTAGCCTTGCTTGGCACACCCTCATCGGTGCTTTGGATAAAAAGCACGAAGGAATAAGCACCGAATAGGAACGCAACGGGAACTTAAATCATTTTGTGCCGAGTAAATTTGGTTACTCATAATTTATAACTCCAGGATCTTTCTGGGGAGAGGAGATATTAGTGAAGAACAAGAAACAGGTAGGGAAGGCTTTAGGAAGAGTTGCTAGTGGGCTGTATGTGGTGACCGCTAAATGTGAAAACAAGGAAGATGCGGTATTGGCCAGTTGGGTCAATCAATGTTCTTTTGAACCCCCCGCGGTTACCATAGCGCTTGCTACTTTGCGTCCGATTCGCCTTTTGGTTGAGGCGTCAGATGCTTTCATAGTAAATATTTTACCTAAAGACGATATGACTTTACTCAAACATTTTAGTCGTCCACCTGAAGATATATTTAAAGGAGTGAAAACTCGGAAGGGGTTAGATGGTATTCGGATTTTAAGTGATGCTGTGTCTTATCTTGAATGTGAAGTGGCTCATTCCATGCAGGCCGGTGACCATGTTTTGTACGTGGGAGAGATTATCGGTGGAAAAACTTTAAAAGATGGCGACCCTTATATTCATGTAAGGGATAATGGATTTAATTATTGATCGAGTCCAATCATTTTCAAAAAATCGGTTCGGGTGATAGCCCAATATGCCGCGGTCACCAAAAATACTATGGCGGATAGAATGAAGATAGCCAATTTGACCATACGTTTGGGATCTTCTTCGTAATACTCTTTCAAGTCTCCGGCCATGCTTTCTACAACTCCTTCGTTTGCCGACTTTCTGAAAGTTTTATCGATAGCATCACGACCGTAAATAATCCCAAAAATTACCGCGATAATTAATATTTCAATTGCACCGATCATTGTTTAATAATTACCTTTTTGCCATTTACTATTTTCTTCAACCCGAAAACTCAGGAACTGGTAGCTGGGTCAATTTTTTTGTTCCGGAATTTGGGGAAACGTTACGAGCGCAGCGGAATCCATAATCATCCATTCTACTATTAGATGTGCCGTTATTTCTAAATGAAGAGTAAATAAAACCTTTAAGATCACGCCATGATCCACCGCGGATAACCTTGAACTCTCCACCAATTGGCCCTTTCGGGTTTGCATATTCGTCTATTTCTTTATAATACTCATGATCATACCAATCGTCCACCCATTCTTTAACGTTTCCGGCCATATTATAAATTCCGTATATGCTTTTTCCCTGTTCGAAGGTATCTACGGGAACTAAAACTTTATGTTTGGTTTTCTTGGTCCAAGTCTGATTGTAACGAGCCAGTTTTGGAGAAGGGGATTGGTTACCCCAGGGGTAGGTGCTTGCATTTTCACCTCTGGCGGCTTTTTCCCACTCTGCTTCTGACGGCAGACGTTTTTCTTTCCATTTGCAATATTCATTAGCTGCCTGCCAGTTAACATTGTTGATGGGAAAATTTTCTAGTCCAGCTCGTGGTTGGAATTTGCCGTTAAAGATTAGGGTTCCAAACTTGTTGTCAAGGTAGTAACCTTTAACATTGTTCTTAGCATTCAAAAAAATGGAAAAATCTTTTGCAGAAACTTCATATTTGTCTATGTAAAAGCTATCTAGAAAGACCCTATGTTCGGGTCTTTCATCCTCTAGACCATCGTTCAATCCCATTTTAAAGAATCCAGAAGGAATAAGAACCATTTCTGAAGGAGGTGAAAAATTTATTACGGGACCTGATAATTTTTGGAAATATAATACATCTTTTGCTTCATATGATTTTAATAGGGATCTTGCTTCTTTAGAAAATTTTCCATTTGCTTCCAGTGCGAGATAGGACTGTAAAAACCATTTTGCTTTTTCATCTTGCTTTGCTTCAGAGTAAATCCATCCAGAGAAAAATATTAAATCAGCACGTTGAGAATTGGTTGCTGATTGGATATCTGTAATTAAGCTCTCTGCTATTTCCGGAGAACTGCTGGCCAATGCTTTTCGATACCAGCTTTTAGCATCAGCATATTGTTTTTGCAGTAGGGAGTAAAACCCTAGATTCATCATGGCCAAAGTAACCAGTTTACCATCCCCTTTGTTTTTCTTTAGCCCACGAAGAGTCCAAGCAGAAGCCATTGCAAGCTCATCAATTCGATAATAGGTCCAGCCTAATTGGATATAGTTTTTTAAATCGACGGGATTTTGATCAATGAGGTATCGGTATTGTTCTGTAGCATGAGCAAAATCATTGATTCGATAATAGGCTTCAGCCAGTCGGGCTGAAATATTTTTGTTTCCGGGGAATTGGATCCTCATACTTTCTAGTGTTTGGATGGCTAGAGGATATTGTTTTAATCGACTAAAAGCATTGGCGATATTGATTTTATTTTGGATATTCTCAGGTTGTAATCTAACTAGGGCTTTTAAATGCAACAAAGAAGAAATAATGCGATTGCTCTTCAAGAAAAGATTGGCAAGCCTTTGGTGAGCAGGTGCATACGAATTGTCTATTTGAGCAACCTGTAAAAAACTTTCAATTGCTGCGTCAAAGCTGCCGTTTTCCTGATATGCCAGGCCCAAATTAAAAAGCGTAGGTAAATTTCTAGGAGAAGCTTTTAAGGCTAAGTTGTAATGCCTTATTGCAGCTTTAAAATTTTTTTGTTCCGAATAAATGTTTGCCAGATTATTTTGTGCATCTATTGAATTCGGATTGATTTTAGTAGACAACTGTAAATAAAAAATAGCCTGCTCGACTTTTTGTTTTTGGTAATAAACCATCCCTACATTCGAAAAATAAGCACCTAGAGTTTGTTTGGTACCCAAATTCTTTAAAAAATAGGAGCTTTTTGTTCCAGAAGAGTGTAGGTGGCGTTGACGATAAAAACTATCTGAAAATGATGTTCCCATTTCAGTTGCTTCAATATTGATTCGGTTACCATCTTTTTCGTAACGAACGAAAAAATGATTTGGCAGAGGAACTCCAAATAAAGGTAAGTTTAGTTTTTGTCCCAAAATTAGATAAAGCAGGGATAAGTTCATGCAATATCCTCTTTTAGTTTTAAGCATCCCATGTAGAAAAAGTTCTTCCTTATTGATAGGAATTCCTCTTGTATCCACTTGCTCGGTATATCGGTAACCCGCTTTGGTATGGATTGCATGGCGCAAAGATTGAATTGTTGTCTTTGCATCGCCTGATAAATTTTTTTTTACATCTGAAATCAAGCTGGTAATTTCTTGTCGGAGTGGCCGGGTTTGCAAGGATGGATCCCAGTGTTTGGATATTAGGAGCAGGGTTTCGAAAAGATCTATTTCAGAATCCGTAAGTTTTACGATATTACTAAGCTCTTTTTCTATCTGTGTTTTATCGTTTGTATTAGAGCTTTTTGCAGCGGTTGGCATGCAGAAAAAAAAGAAGATTAGATAAGCTGAGATCAATCGGAAACGTAATAAAGTCATTTTGTATAGGCTCTATATTTTGGGATATTTATTTATTATATCAGGAAGTATTTATGGGGAGTAGATAAGAAACCAGAGTGTTTCTTTGACTAAATTTACGAAAAAACCTAAAACAGGATGCAACAGAGAGACTATAGGGCTAGGTTTGTGGTGTTTATCTTACGGTGTTAATGCCGACCTCCAGGTCGTCGTCCCATCCATCAGGT
>CAZMBO010000053.1:0-11566 GCA_964564655.1 uncultured Nitrospina sp.
AAAAATAAGGTAGGAATTAAAGACCCGGATACTAAAAAACGCTTCACCGTTATCGTGAACGACAAAACCCAACCGGATGGATTAAAAACACTGGGGAACTTGAAAAAGAAAGATGAGGTTGAAGGAAAATATACTGTCACTGACAAGGGTTTATACCTTGCTCTAGAATTGGTGAAAAAATAGACCTAACCATTTACAGAGATTTCTTGCGAATTTAGAATGTTTTTTAATTTTGCTTTGCCGCCGGGTGGCAATCTGAGACTGAGGCAAATACGGTCTTCTTTGTAATCTTCCTTAACGATCAAAGCAAATTTTCTGATTTGAGAGATTATGCCAGCCTGGGTATGTTCCAGCTCCAAAAGATATGGCGACAATCTTTTCTCATATTGAATGATTATTTTTTGTTTTAGAACATCGATTCCTTCATCTTTTTTACAGGAAATGCTAACTGCGGATGGAAAATTTTCGTAAGCTTTCTCTAAATTTTCGATATCCTCTATCGAATCTATTTTGTTAAATACAAGGATAACTTCTATTTCATCCATTCCCATTTGAGTCAAAAGGTCATCGGTAGTTTGCAGTTGATTTTTGTATTCAGGGTGACTGATATCTACGACATGGATCAGCAAGTCTGCATCGCGGACTTCATCTAAAGTACTTTTAAATGAGGCGACCAAATCATGTGGCAATTTGTTTATCAAGCCTACGGTGTCTGAAAGCAAAACGGGATAGGGAAAATTCTTTTTAATTTTTCTAACGGTAGGATCAAGAGTTGCGAACAATTTATTTTCGACCAATATATCTGCACCTGTAAGTTTATTCATTAAGCTTGATTTGCCCACATTGGTGTAACCTACCAGGGCAACCTTGAAAGTTCCCTGCCGACTTTTCCTTTGGGTCTTTTTTTCGCGGTCAATTTGTTTGAGCTTTTTTTCGAGTTTGTGGATTTCATTGCGGATCATTCTCTGATCCAGTTGGATCTGGGTTTCACCAACATCCTTCATACCGATTCCGCCTCTTTGTCGCGAGAGGTGACCCCACATTTTAGTAAGTCTTGGAAGAGCGTACTTCAACCGGGCTAGTTCGACCTGCGTCTTGGCCTCCCGTGTGCGGGCATGGTGGCTAAAAATTTCAAGAATCAACCAGGGGCGGTCTATCACACGGCATTTTAATATTTTTTCCAATTCACGATTTTGCCGAGGCGATAACTCCTCGTCAAAAATTACGACTTCGGGCGAATGATGGAGGACCGCATGTTTTAGCTCTTTTACTTTTCCGCTTCCTATAAATGTTTTAGGATTTATTTCATTCAATCGCTGGGTCAATTCTGCGACCGGATCATATTCGGCGGTTACGGCAAGGCCTTTTAGCTCGTCTAATAAAATTTCTGGCGAAGAAGGACTTCCAGGTAATTTAATCCCTACCAGTATTGTCTTGGGTGAATTCAATATATTCGCAAAATTTGGAATTTGGAGATGTATTATTTATATTACTAAATTATAACAACTTATCGGAAAGTTTAAGCTGAATTAAATATCAAAATCCCGCATCCTGCATTGATACGTAGCAAAAGGCCTTAAAATTATAATAAATTAGAAATTTTTGGCGATTAGCAGGGTATTATAGGTAAAACTTTAACAACCTTGGAAAAATTTAAGTTTATGAAAATTAGTTTGGTGAGCACAATTGGTATCCATTGCTCCTCTATCGATGATGGGCAGGAATTTTTCAACCAGATTTACCCTGAACTTAAAAAAGGAAGATCGGTTGAAGTTGATTTTAATAGAGTAGAATCAATTCTAACTCCATTTTTGCGAAACTCCATAGGCAGACTTTTGGATTATCTTGGCAAGGAAACGGTTATGGAGAGATTGATCTTATGCAATATTTCACAGGAGCAATTGAAGCAGATCAATAATTATATTGATCGAACTGATCAGGAACAAATCCAAAACGACTCAAGAGAATCCCTTATGGAGTTGTTCGAAGAGGATGAGTTGGGTGATTCGGGTATGTAATAAAATGGCTTTTTTTGAAAATAAGGAAATAAAAAAAAGAAAAACAGAATTGAGTTTACGGCCTGATGACCCTGCAGCACATTTTAATCTTGGCACAGCTTATGAAAAAGCAGGAAAAACCCGTGATGCAGTGAAAGAGTTTGAAGAAACTATAAAAATCCATTCCAATTCAGCCGAAGCACACTTTAACCTTGGTGTTCTTTATGGCAGCTTGAACCAAGGTGAAAAAGCTATCCTGCATATTCTTAAAGCGGGCAATCTTTTTGGAGAAAAGAATGACTCGGTAAATAAAATGGAATCCCGTAGACTACTAAAAGAGTTCTATAGAAAATTTGGATTCAAACCCGAAGAGATGACAGATGGTTAGTTTGCTTCTTGTTTTTTAGGAAACTCATTTGTAACCCAATTGACGAATAGCTTCATAAACAGCAATGCCTACGGCATTGGCAATGTTGATTGAGCGAACTCGATCGTCGTATTGCGGTATTCGGTAAGTACTATCTTGGTGGGATTGAAGCAAACTTTTAGGCAGGCCTCGCGTTTCGCTTCCGAAAAACATATAGGAATTTTTCTTGAAGGTGTGTTCGAAGAATTCACGTTTTCCTTTGGTTGAAAAAAATATTTTTGGTGCGTCGGGTAGAATTTTTTGAAAAAAACTGTCCAGATTGGGATAAATTTTTACCTGTATGAATTTCCAATAATCTAGACCTGCTCGTTTTAATTTCGAATCATTTATCTCGAAACCCATAGGCTCGATAAGATGTAGTGTCGTTCTTGTAGCAAGACAGAGCCTGCCAATAGTTCCCGTGTTCATTGGGATTTCTGGTTCGACCAAAACTATATTTAAATTGTGGGGCATGAGGATGTAATCCTGATTAAAAAGGGATAGACTAAAATCACGATCTGGATCCCTTGGCATTAAAAAAATCACCGCCCTTTAATTTTTCGTCGTCAGTTCCCCAATCGATAATTTTATCCATTTTTTTTAGTTTTGGGATATGCTTAGAACAATGGATAAAGGCTTCTTCAACCTCAACCATTATCCATAATTTTGTTTTATGCCGGCCGTCTCTTTCTGCTTTGGCTTTGTCGATTGGGTTGATAAGTTTTCCTGCTTGAGCCTCCGTTATTATTTGTGCTTTACCGTTTACGTGAAGCCCAATAGATGAGCTATAGAAGTCTATAAACATCAATCCTATTTTCGGATTTTCAGATATGTTTCCCAAGCTTGCCATGACACCGTTGCCTTTGAATTCGGGAAATATCAGTGTTTTACTGTCTAATACTTTTACAAAACTTTTTGGCCCTGCGCGAAAAGAGGCATCGCATTCGCCTTTTGCATCAGCTGTTGAGAGGAATACCATTTCCTGTTCCGAAATGAATTTTTGCATTTCGGGGTTTAAAAAATCTAACATTTGTGTTTGGTAAAATGAATCCGCACTTTTTCTAGTGTTATATTTTTTTTGCAGTTTACGTTCGCCTTTTAATCTCTGATTAGTCATTATTTTTTAATTATAAGTTTGAATTATGGGGTAGGGCTAAGTTGAAGTATTTTCCCCGTTCACCATATACGAGCCCTTTGTTTTCTAAAAATCGAATTGCTTCTTCTGCAGATTCTTCACCCTCGATATTATGATCTTTTAAATGTTCTTTAATTTGATTGATCGTTTTGGGTGTTTCGTTACAAAATACAAATGCTTTTGCTGCAGCACCTTCCAACCTAATTTGCGTGGATTGTAAAGATCTATCATCGTAGACCTTTACAAAGTCCATAGATTTGGTAAATAGCAGGAAAGGTAATTGTTCAGACTGATGCCGTCTTTTCCATTCTGCGGCAATGTCATAAAGCTCTTGTTTGAGCTTAGGATCGATTTCAGTGGAAGTTTCGAATTCAAAATCATAGGCGATTTTCAGGTGGTCGATTCTTGGGTCATCATAAACATAGGGATACGCTTCACCTGGCGCCGTGATAGTCAGGCCATATTCTTCAGGCCTCATGAAATAAGGGCTGAACCTTTCGAGCCATAGATCCCCGACACATTCTGGGGGGGGCAGGTGAAATAAGAGTTTGATCAGATCGATTTGTTGTCGATAGTCTTCGTTTGTTTCACCCGGAAAACCAATCAGAATATTCCAGTTCACTTCAATGCCATAATACATAGACCATTTCATGCAAAGGATATTTTGCAATGGCCGGACGCCTTTATCCATTTCCTGGAGCTGATTCAGACTGAAGCTTTCTATTCCCGGTTGAATTACTTTGGCACCACCATGAGCCAATGTTTTAATTTGCTTTTTTGTCAGATTACTTTTTACTTCAATGAAAAACTGCAGATCAAAATTTTTTTCTGCCAGGTCGCCAAAAACTCCATCAATATATTTCATCTCTAAAATATTGTCGACTAAGCGAAACCGAAACGAGTCATGCTTTTGGGAAAGCTCTGCAAGGTCGGCATGCACCTGCTCCATAGGTTTGGCTCTGAACTTCATTGTATTGGCGTTCAAACCACAAAAGGTGCAGTGATGTTTCTCTCCCCACCAGCATCCTCTAGCTGTTTCGTATAGAATTACTGGATTTTCTAATAGGGAGGATTTTGGATCAACCTCCTTCAATTGATCGAAAAAGTCCTGGTAATCCGGCGCAGCGTATTCGGTAAAATTCCCAAACATGACATCGGGTTCTTCATAGAGAACTTTTCCTTCGCATCGATGAATAACTCCCTTAGGAACAGGGCCTCCTTTTTTCAGGTAGCTAACCAGGTTAGGTAAAATGTCTTCTGCTTCACCGGGTACAACATAATCGATCCAAGGTGACACCCTAAAATATTCTAGTCCCATTTCCGACTCAAAATTGGAACCGCCAAAAAGAATTTTCAAATGCGGGAACTTTTCTTTGATCATTTTTGCCAGAGTCAAGCTGGCAATGTTTTGGTTGAAGGTGGATGAAAATCCCACCACATCAAAGTTTTCCCAATTGCCTGCATCACGGCACCATTCAAGAAATTCGGGAACCATTTTAGTTTTTACATCCAACAAATAGTCTAAGGGTCGTTCAATGGACTCGCAAACATCTTCGATATGCGGTGCAAAGTGTTTTGGGTAATCTAAATTTTTCGGGTTTTTTCCGTATAGAATATGCGAGAAAAGCCATTCTCCTATGAGGAATCTTTTTTCGCAAAGTTGGTTGTAAATGGGTAATCCAAGCTGATGGGCAAAATAAAGGTTTAAATAATGGCTTTTTACCTCACAACCTTTGGTTTTTAACAAAGTAGAAAGTGTACCCAACTGGATAGAGGGGTATATATGAAACCCAAAGGGCATATTTACAAGTGCAATTTTTAATGGCATGGGGTAATTGTAACAATTTCAAAGGCTGGTGCCCAATAAAATCAAGTACCTGAGTATTTATTTATAATAAATTTTATTGCATTCACTGGGATGCATAAGTAAGGTCTATTAGCCATAGATTTTATTGTAAATTAAATGACAGTTTCCCTACAAATTTAAGTCGGCCCAAATAACATTAATACTCCAGATAAGACTTTTAAGACCGAAGCAGGAAAACCGTTTAGACCTCCTGAAAACCTTCAGCCTTTCATCAGGCATTTGTCCTATCCTGTGACAAAATTTTTGATGAGAACCCCTATTACACCAAATCAAATTACTACATTGAGTATGGTTTTTGGTTTGGCAGCAGGTTTGGTTTGTATCAAAGGAGATTACTTTTCGATTCTAATCGGAGCTTTTTTATTTTTGATTTGCTATGTTTTAGATAACTGTGATGGGGAGATAGCTCGTATCAAGGATATGCGAAGCATTTTCGGGATGAGGTACGACACATTCGTAGATTGGATTGTACACGCAGTATTTTTTATTTGTCTTGGATGGGGTGCTACTTCTATCACAGGGCAGGAACTCTGGCTTTGGGCGGGTATATTAACATCTTTTGGTGGCAGCGTGAACTATGGCTTGGAGCTTTACCAAAATAGAACCAAACCTCATTCGAGCCAGCTAACAGCTGAGGAGACTTGGATCCAAGATGACGATACAAAAATGGATCGCTTTGTTTTGAATGCGCGTATTATTCGGAGCGATTTTTGCTTTATCGTTTTGGCCCTAAGTTTGGGAGGAGGGTTATGGTATCTTCTTCCACCCGCTGCTATTGGGGCACAAGCCTATTGGACGCTCCAATTTACAAGCAGTGCCCGCCGGTGGCATCCTTAAATAGGACTCGAGGGTAGAATGAAAAGCGTCAAATTTATATATTTACTGGTAGGGTGCGGACTGCTGGTTTATGTTTTTTCGGAGACCGATCTCGAGTTATTGTGGTCGAATCTAATCAAAACGGGCTGGGGAATTTTTTTTGTGTTAGTGGTTTATGGGCTTGCTTTTTGGGTGGATACGATAGCCTGGCAGTTTACTTTACCTAGCACGAGATTTAGTTGGATGTACCATCTCTGGAAAGTGCGAATGGTGGGGGCTGCTGTTGGAAAGGTATTGCCTTTCAGCGCTTTTGGCGGAGCCCCTATTAAAGGTTTTCTTTTGAAAAAACATTATGGGATTAGCTATAGAGAGGGGGCAGCTTCGATCATCCTGATTGAATCGACGCATCTGATTTCCATGATTATTTTTATGGCATCAGGTGTTTTCCTTATTTCTTTAGTTCCAGATTTCCCCAAAAACTATTTCACTTTTTCAAAAATAAGTTTGGGTGTACTTTCCTTGGGAATTTTTGGATTTTATATTGTGCAGCGGTATAAATTGACTTCTATTATAGGCAATTGGGTCGGTCAGATGGCTCTGGGGCATCGAGCAAAAAAGTTTCTAAATCATCTTCAGGAGTTCGATGAGCGACTGGTTCACTTTTATACCCTAAAACGGCCCCTTTTCTTTGGGGCGCTGGGGTTAAATCTTTTGAACTGGTATCTGGGCGCTTTGGAAATTTATATTATTTTATATTTTCTTGGGCACCCCATATCTATAGCAGAGTCGATTATTCTGGAAACATTTGTAGAGATTGTACGTGCGGGTACATTCTTTATCCCTGGGACACTCGGGACACAGGAAGCAGCTTTTATGCTCGCAACAGGTGCTATTGCAGGGGAGCCAGCTTTGGGTGTGGCAGCAGGACTGATGCGACGAGTTCGAGAAATAATATGGTTTATTATCGGTTTTAGTCTAGGGTGGCAATACTCTGGAAATCCTTCGAAACTGGCTCAAGCGGCGCACAATGAAATGAGGAGCGATACGGACTAATTTGAATAAAACAAAGAGTTGAAGAGATTTTCTCTATATGTGACAATACCCTTGATTTAACCAGCCTTATTTCCCTCAATAGTTAATTTAATATGAAATGTTTAATCATTGCAGCCGGGCAAGGCAGTCGATTGCGATCCATTGCCGAAGTAAAACCATTGATTCCTCTTAGAAACACCCCTCTTATTGAAAGAGTGATTGATTCAGCCATGGAAGCTGGAGTGGATGATTTTTATGTTGTCGTTGGCTACAAGAGTGCTAGTACCCGCACTCATTTAGAGAAAGTTAGTCGATCTAAAGGGACACCCATAACGATCATCGAAAACAAGGAATGGGAACGCGCAAATGGCATTTCAGTTTTAAAAGCCCAGCCTTATTTGAAAGAACCCTTTCTGCTGATGATGGCTGATCACATTTTTGATCCTGAGATAGCCCGCCTGTTGATCCGCCAGTCTTCTAATAATAAAGGCCTCCTGTTAGCGGTAGACGAAGATTTAGAGAATCATTTTGTAGATCTGGATGATGTGACCCGAGTTTTAGTTGAAGAAAAAAGGATACAAAAAATTGGCAAAGGGATGGAGACTTACAATTGCTTTGATACCGGAATTTTTCTTTGTGACCCGGTGTTGTTTTCAGCAATCGAAGATTCTTCAAAAGAAGGAGACGACTCACTTTCAGGTGGGGTGCGTTATTTAGCCAAGCAGGGTAAGGCCAATGCCATTTCTATAAATGGACTTTTCTGGTGCGACATTGATGATCCGAAAAACTTTAAACAAGCCGAAGAATATTTGTCAAACCTTGCAGAGAACTGCGCTTGAAAAAAATAGGTTTAGCATTTCAGACTGTTTTTAATTTGCAAAACCTGGAATATACCAAATACCCTGCGAATATATTTGCTCCTATCGCTGCCACTGTAATAAAAATTTCCAACTGGTCGATTAAAGAAACCAATAAAAGGAAATGAATAAAATCTCTGTTTGCGAATTTTTCTGCCAGTCCCGGTTCGCTGACATGGAACAATTGTTTCTCTGGAGATCTTTTCTCAAGAAGTATTGGGCTGAGCAGCAAAAATGCAATTAACCCACCTAGCCCAGCTAGGCTTCCAAGGTATAAAAATAGGGTTTCACCTGTTTTGAGGAAGGCCCCATACCCGATTGCGGTGAAAACCAAAAAATGGATGATGTTGTCGCAGTAGAGGTCCAGTTTTTTCCCAATATCTGATTCCATAAACTTTAAACGTGCTATTTCACCATCGGCTCCATCTATCCAAGTTGAAAAAACCAATAGTACAGAAGCGATCACGGAGGATTCGTAATAACCCCGAGAGAAAAGGAAGGCAGATGTCAGGCCCAAAAAGAAACTGATAAGAGTAATCTGGTTAGGGCTAATGGGAGTATTCAAAAACATACGAGTCAAGACACGCGATGCTGGCCTGGAGAGAATTCGAGTGATGGCACTGTCATGATGGAGGCCTGAATTTCCCACCTGCGCTTCGTGGAGAATTTTGAAATCCTCGGGTTTTTGTATTTCCACATCTTTTGAGCCAGGTACGTAAACAGGGAAACCTATATGCCTTGATTCACTTGAACGGAAAATAATGGAGTCTACGGTATTATTTGATAATAGATCCTGTAGGTTCTCAGGGTTTATAGGAAAAAAAGATTCTCCCTCATTTTGTGTTCCTGAACGGATAAGTTGGTATAATTTTTTATTGTCATGAAGGGCGGAGCCATTAAATATATATACGGGGTTAGGGTTGTTTTGAATCCATTCTTTTAATTGAGTAATATTCCCTATCCAAATAATATCTTGGGATAGTCGCGGATCTTGTAAGATTTTTTCGAATGATTTTTGAAAGTCTCCATGTGGATCTTCCATAAAGACAACAAGAGTTTTTATGTCAGCCTTTTGCAACGTTAAGAGATTTCTAAGGATAAAGGGAACCCCAGCGATTTTGGAAGAATACCATTTGATAGGGTTTTCAGATTTTTCCGGATTTCTAAGTAGAAGGACTCCGTTCAAGTTGCTGTCTGCCGTCGAAGAATTGGACTGTTTGTAGCTTTGTGTCATATAAGCTTGAAAGTATTGGTTTTTCTTGATGGGATACTATTGGACTATTGAACAGGATGTTGAGCTTCAGCAAAATTTGTTACAAAATCCTTCTTCTAAATATTAATATACTGTGTGTTGTAATGTATATTGTTGTAGCTCGACTTATTTTTAGCTAGAAATCTCTGCGGTCATTTTAGCAAATATTTTTTTTAATAAAAACATCTCTAAGGTTAAGGCAGTTAAATTATGAATGAAAGTACAGATGCATATGATGGTTTGGCTCGAAAAATTGAACCCCCAAAAGGAAAATTAGGAGTTTTGCTTCCAGGTATGGGGGCAGTAAGTTCCACTCTCATTGCCGGAGTGCAATTGGTCAATGCCGGCTACAGCCAACCGATCGGCTCAGTCACTCAAATGTCCCGAATTCGTCTGGGGAAAAGGGATAATCCTCAATATCCATTTATAAAGGATTTTGTTCCGCTTTCACCTCTCAAAGATCTTGTTTTTGGTGGTTGGGATATTTATGACGACAATTGTTACCAGGCGGCTTTGGCCTGTGGGGTGATAGATAAACAAGAATTGGAGCCCATTCGCAAACAACTTGAAGAAATCAAACCGTGGTCAGCAGTGTTTGACCCCGCTTTTGTAAAAAACCTTTCAGGACCAAATGTGAAAAAAGCCGCCAATAAAATGGAATTGGCGGAGATGTTAATGCAGGATATGGAAAATTTTAAAAGACAGCATGATTTAGAACGATTAGTTATGTGTTGGTGCGGTTCTACGGAAGTTTATCAGGAGGATATGGACCACGAAGCTTTTAAAACAATAGACGGCTTTGAGAAAGCACTAAAAAATAATCTATCCATAATTCCACCCTCTATGATTTATGCTTATGCGGGAATCAGAATGGGTGTTCCTTTTGCAAATGGCTCCCCCAGTCTCACTGTCGATACCCCGGCGATGGTAGAGTTAGCCTTAAAACATAATGTGGCAATAGCCGGTAAAGATTTTAAAACCGGTCAAACTTTGATGAAAACCATTATTGCACCGGGGCTAAAAGCGAGAATGTTGGGCTTGGAGGGGTGGTTTTCCAGCAATATTCTTGGTAATCGGGACGGTGAAGTTCTGGATGACCCTGATTCTTTTCGCTCCAAGGAAGTGAGTAAGGGTTCCGTTCTTGATAGTATTTTTCAAGATGATCTTTATCCGGAGCTTTATGGAGATTATTATCATAAAATCCGCATCGAATATTATCCTCCCAGAGGAGATGCCAAAGAAGGCTGGGATAATATCGATATTCAGGGTTGGCTGGGACAAAAAATGCAATTGAAGGTCAATTTTCTTTGCCGTGATTCCATTCTTGCAGCACCTGTGGTATTAGATCTGGTTTTATTCCTCGATATGGCTAGTCGAGCGGGTATGCGTGGAATTCAAGAGTGGCTTTCCTTTTACTTTAAGTCTCCACAATGCAGACCAGATTTGAAACCTGTTAATTCGTTATTTGATCAAGATGAGAAACTGAGAAATACTCTGAGAATTTTGATGGGTGAGAAGGTGATTGACCATTCTGGTCTGGATTACTACGAGCCAAAGGGTTAAATCAAAATTTGAATTGCTAAAGGTGGTTTAGACTAAGGGGTTTAAAAGATCCTAAAAAACAAAGCCAGTACTTTTCAGTACTGGCTTTTCTTTATTTTATGCCTTCTTGAACTAGTGGTTTCACCTTTCTTCCCTTTTTATTATAAAAAGAAGGTGAATTTATTTGTTTATCTGTTCTTTTATTCAAAGTTTTTACGGAAATCACTTTTTTGAGATTTCCAGAAGAATCAAAAACTTTTACCTCATGCATTGTCTTTCCTTTCTACAAGTCGTTTTCACAATTTAATATGTCTATTTTCCAATAAAATAGCCGATACAATGCAAGCTATCTGGGGAAAGACCTCTAAATTTTATTTACTTGGGGACTACTTTTGAAGCCTGTGGTCCTTTTTGGCCCATAGTTTTTTCAAACTCAACTGCTTGACCTTCATGAAGAGTTTTGAAGCCTTCCGATTGAATTTCTGAAAAATGCACGAAACAGTCTTCTCCATCATCCGATTCAATAAAACCATAGCCTTTACTCTCATTGAACCACTTTACTTTACCTTGCGCCATTTTAAATGTACTCCTAAAAATTTGTGTGGCGACCTTCCATTCAGATATTTAAACAGAGCCTCCAACTAAAATAATTAAGACCTATT
>CAZMBO010000054.1:0-5941 GCA_964564655.1 uncultured Nitrospina sp.
ATGGTACGCCTGGTAGGATTCGAACCTACGACCTACGGATTAGAAGTCCGTTGCTCTATCCAGCTGAGCTACAGGCGCAATGTATTAAAATACAAATTATTTTATTCCCATTCCAACGACCAAAAATTTACCGAGATATATAGCCAGTAAACACAGAGATATATTACCTAGAAGGTTGAGTCCAAACATCATGTGTTCACTTTGTTCTAAAAGCTTCATTGATTCATAGCTAAATGTAGACATTGTAGTAAAAGAGCCCAGCACCCCAATAGTCAGACATATCCTGGTTTCTTCATTAAATACTCCGCGGTATTCAGAGGCATACATTATCAGAGCCAATAAAAAACTACCGAGAAAATTGACTCCAAGAGTTCCAGCAGGGAAGGTGATAAAGCCACTTTGAATCAAATCGCTGAGCCAATAACGTAAAATTGCTCCGACAAAACCTCCCAATCCGACTAGTAACCAAATTGACATTAGATTATTTTATGCTATTTCCTGATTTTTCTTCGATCATGCGTAGTCGAGCCCCAGCCATAGCGACACCCGCATAATCATTTCGGTTAGTAAAAGACTGGATGGCTTTTTTGGCGTAAAGGACAGCCGTTTTATTATCATTTGTTTTATGAGCGATCCAAGCAATATTCATTTCCATCTGCGGCACTTCCTGATGCTTAGGATTTAGTTGAATTCCTTCTTTATAGGAAGCTATTGATTCCTTATAGCGTCCTGTATTACCATATGCGTTCCCCAAACTCAAATATGCATCAATGTAGTTCGGATTTTCCTTAAGGGCTTTTTTAAATGCCTCGATAGCATCTTCATGTTTGCCAGAGGCACCCCTTTCAATTCCTAGTTGAAGATAGTCTTCTGCGTGCATGGGTTCTTCGTGGGTCGCTATACGCCAGAAAGTTGCCCCTATGACACCCAGAATAAATAATGTGCCGATTAGCTTCTTCATTGATTATTCTTTCTTTGAACAATGTATTCATGATTGGTAGGGAGATTCCTCTCAATTTGAGTCGCTTCTCCCGTTGACCAGGTTATTTCAATGCTCTTAATGGTATCTGTTTTTCCTAAACCAAAATGTGCCAAGGGTGCATCGTAAGAATGAAATCCGCCCCCGGTTTTTATTTCACGAAACTGATGCTTTTCTCCATTTAGTCCATAGCGGATTATTATTTTACATCCCAGACAAAATCGGTTTCCCTTTTTATCTTGGAGTTTAAAAGTCACACTATTATTTTGAGACTCATGGTTAGTATACACTTTGAACGGACCATACAAAGTATTTGCGATGATATCGAGGTCGCCATCACGATCGATATCCAAATAGGTGTAGGAGGAACTGTGGTCGTAATCATCTAGCCCAAATTTCTGTTCGGATGATTTAAACGTTTGCCCCTTCTGATTATGAAAGAAATTATTGGCCGCAAATTCTTGAGTGATGGGCACACCATTGACCACATAAAGATCTTGCCATTGGTCGTTGTCTAGGTCTGCAAAGCGAGCGTTCCAACTCCACTCTGCTGTTGAGATTTCAGCTTGTTTGGAAACATCTTTAAAGGTGTGATCGATTTGACCCGATAAAAGTAAGTTGAACTGAGTTTGCATGGGAATTTCTTCATCAGTCGAAATTTTGAGATGTTGTGCTTCAAAGTATTTATTGCAAACCAAATTGTTGAGTATAAAAGGAGCAGAAATTTTTTCGCAGAGCGATTTGTTTTTTCGAGTTGTTGCTACCAATACCATACGCATAACCATACATTCCTGAATTTGTTCTGGATCTCCCAAAAGCGAGCATTTTTCTGAGATATCCTGCTTTTCCGGATTCAACAGGGTTGCCAGTTTTACAAGTCGGTAGCAGGAATTTTTGTCGAGGACACTTTTCCCAGATTCACAAAAATCAAGTCCCACATTTTTCATTGTGTCGCCGAAAATATTTGAGACGATATCCAGTCCACGTGACATTCCAATATTAGCCAAATAGATATCAGGAACTAAATCGTTATTAAAATCACCTGTGTCTATGCTCATGGTGTTCTGGGTTGTGAGTGGAATAACTTTGTCTTGATGGCGTATTTTTTTAAATTCACCTCTGTTTTTGCCATGAAAGTAAGTGTCAGAGACACGATAATCGTTCCCAATAACTAGGTCAGGTAAATTATCCAGGTTGAAATCTGAAAGTAGGGTGGAATGGGTCTGTCCTGGGATTCCTTCCATATTTTGAATCTTAAAATCCAAATTGCGATTCAAGACCAATTGGTCAGTTGCTTGTTTTATAGGTTTACGAGTCAGGATCCCCAAGTAGTAATTTCCGTTAAGGATGTCGAGATAGCTATCCTGATCTATATCTGCGAAGGCCACGGCACTGGTGAGAAGAGCATCCCCATTGGGAACTTTTTTTACAGTAATTTCCCCTTTCACTGGGATAGGATTTAAAACAACGAAATTGCCTTCGTTGAAAGTCGTTAGGAAAATATCTAACCATCCATCATTATTCAAATCAACAAGTGCAATATTAATCGCCTGCTTATCCTTCAGTTGGGTGATATTGCTAAAAGCTTTTTTAAATTTTTTTCCATACAAATTCTGGTAAAGCTCGAATCCATTATCTGTGGCAATAGCAAAGTCTGTCCATCCATCTTGGTCAAAATCCCCCGAAGCAATACCCCGCCCAAAAAATAAGGGATCCAGAAAAATCTTTGGGGTTAGGGCATTAGAATAGGTGATCCCTATGTCGGTACCCTTTTGAAGGGTAAAGGGTTTGCCTTCTTGTGAGTTGCGTTGTTGATGTTGTAACGCTTGAACCGTGATGTTTTCCTGTTTAAAAATAATAGGAGGCGCATACCGGTTCATCGGAGTCAGCGAAAAGTCGTTTGTAGGAGACGATGCTTTTTTAATGGAAGTTTTGCCAACGACTTGGCTGTATTGTTGCAACCATTGAATATGACGATACTCAATGAATCCATTGGATATATAACCCAGGCCCACACCAATTACGAAGACAATAACAAAAAGTTTTATGGCCAGAAAAACCGAAAACGTGCGTGCTATAATCATCGCGGAGTAGATGCTGAAAGTCCCCAGAGTGAACAACATTGTGCTGACGAAAGCTGGGGCCAACCCCGACATCATCAATGTTTGCGCCAACATTAAATCGAAAGCTATTGGTAATGGCATGAACGTTCCCATGAAAGAGATCAAACTCAAGTTAGCTAAATTGATGGGTACACCAATTAACTTGTCGAAACTCCATGCATGGCTTGCTATGGCACCTAAGACCCCGGCTAAGAGCATGAGGGGAGTGGTTCTAATAAAAATGTATTGCAGTCCTTTTAGATAATCAACGGTGACGCCTTTTAAGGCTTCTGACCAGGACTCGTTGGAAATATCGCAAGACGTGTCGACCTCGCAAACAGAATTTTCTTGAGGGAGCCTTCTTTTGTCAGATATCAGGGGGACAATAAGAAGAATCAGCACAAAGGTTGCTAGCAGCTTTAACAAAGCCATATAAAAAGGGAAAATGGAAAAAAGCATGGTCAATACGATGATGTTTAATGTGGGCGAGCTGAACATGACTGCCAATGCCATTTCCATTTTGCTGCCGGCTTCATACATTCCTTTGGCTATGGGCGCTACGCAGTTGACGCAAACACCAAGTGGTGTGCCCACAAACATTCCCATAAAGCTGTTTCGAAAGCGTTTATCGGAGGGTTGTCTTGGGGTATATTTCAGTAGGGTGAAAAAACCTGCGGCAATCACTAGCCCAAATGCCATGCCGCGCCAATTGGTTTGGTACCAGTTCAAGGTGGTGGTCGTTACGCGTGTAAGAAAGTCAGCATTTCGGGATGCATGGAAGTGGGCTTCGTTGGTGAGAGGATCTTCAAAAGCTTCAGTCCCAGAAAGAGCAGCCTTAGTATCCAAAGCAGGATAACGGGAGACCAGCCAGAAACTGCAGGCAACGCAAACAAGAAAAATAATAAGGATTGTAAACCTTCGATTACCAGACATTGTATTTATTTTGGGAAAACGAAATGACTTATAACGTTTATATTTTTACCTTAAAATAGGTTAGAAGGGGAAACCAATTTTTGCTCCTTGTCTACAAGAACACCTATTGGTAAAATCCGTGCTATTGAAAAACCTTTTTAACAGGTTTTCCAGTTATATTCTGGTTATAATAGCTTCGTTTGTTTCCCGCCAAAGAGCAAGAAAGAGGAGAGAAAACTTGTCAGAAGTCGAAACCCCTTCCAATTTTATTCAGAATAAAATTGATCAGGAATTAAAATCCGCGAAGTTTACCGTTCATACGCGTTTTCCTCCAGAGCCTAATGGGCATCTGCATATTGGGCACGCGAAATCTATTTGTCTTAATTTTGGACTGGCGAATAAATTTTCAGGAATATGTAATTTGAGGTTTGATGACACCAACCCAAACAAAGAAGACATAAAATATGTCAAAGCCATTCAGGAAGATATTAAATGGCTTGGATTCGACTGGGGTAATCAGATTTTTTACGCGTCTGACTATTTCAATCAGCTATTTGAATTTGCAATACAGCTGATCAACAAGGGCAAGGCTTATGTTGATGACTTGACCCCAGAACAAATACGGAAATACCGTGGAACGCTTTCAGAGCCAGGGGAAAATAGCCCTTATCGAGATCGAACCGTTGAAGAGAATTTAGCATTATTCCAAAAAATGAAGGCCGGGGAGTTTGCAGAAGGGGAAAAAGTTCTACGCGCCAAAATTGATATGAGTTTAGGCAATTTGAATATGCGCGATCCCGTACTTTATCGAATTTTGAAAGCAACACATCATCGGACAGGAAACAAGTGGTGCATTTACCCGATGTATGATTTTACTCACGGGCAATCGGATTCAATTGAAAAGATAACTCACTCCCTCTGCACTCTAGAATTTGAAGACCATCGGCCTCTATACAACTGGTTTCTGGATGAACTGGAGATTTACCATCCACAGCAAATCGAATTTGCCCGCTTGAGTCTCAACTACACAATCCTAAGCAAAAGGAAACTCTTACAACTCGTTGAAGAAGATCATGTTGGTGGTTGGGACGATCCGCGTATGCCTACCCTTTCGGGAATGCGTAGACGAGGCTATCCTCCCGAAGCAATCCGAGAATTTTGTGAGCGCATTGGGGTTTCAAAAAGTAATAGCATCGTCGATTTTGCTTTGCTGGAACATTGCGTCCGGGAAAACCTGAACCAAACTGCTATCCGGGTAATGGCTGTTTTGCGTCCATTAAAAGTTGTTTTGATGAATTATCCAGAAGGTCAAGTTGAAGAGATGGATGCTGTGAACAATCCTGAAGACCCAGATGCCGGAACCCGCAAGATGCCTTTTTCCAGGATTATTTATATTGAGCAAGAGGATTTTATGGAGGATCCTCCTAAAAAATTTTTTCGGCTTGGTCCTGGTCGTGAAGTTCGCCTCAAACACGCTTATGTAATAAAATGTGAAGAGGTGATCAAAAATGAGTTGGGAGAGATCGTTGAATTACGTTGTACTTACGACCCAGAAACACGTAGTGGTTCGACTCAAGATGGACGTAAAGTGAAAGGCACCCTGCACTGGGTCTCGGCAGATCATGCACATAAAGCGGAGGTGAGGTTGTATAGCCACCTCTTCAAGCATGCAAACCCGGGAGATGAAAAAGAATGCCCTGATCTGAAAGCAAGCTTGAATCCGGACTCTCTGGAAATAATTGAAGAGGCACTTTTAGAACCGTCATTGAAAAATGCAAAAGGCAGGTATCAATTTTTGAGGCTGGGTTATTTTTGTGTGGACAGTCAAAAATCTTCTTACGGTTCACAAGTATTTAACAGGGTCGTAACTCTCCGAGATACCTGGGCAAAAATTATAAAGAAATGAGTCTGCTGATAAGAGAAGACGGTGATTTATAATTGATGTTGT
>CAZMBO010000054.1:6041-11434 GCA_964564655.1 uncultured Nitrospina sp.
CTGAGATTTTGTAAGTGCTGATAAAGTATGGAGTTAAAATTCATCATTTGTTTTGACAGGTTTTTGCAATTGTGTTAAAAATCCTCAAGTCTTATGTTGTAAATAAGGAGTTACATGGAAGTTAGAGTCAGCCGAGATGTGCTCTTGAAGGCCGTCCAAAAAGTTCAGGGAATAGTCGAACCAAAAGGAGCGATGCCTATTCTCTCCCACCTGCACCTTTCATCAGTTAAAGATGGTAGTATTTTTATCCGCGCTACGGATTTAGAAATAGGAACTTTGGGAAGCTACCCTGCCAACGTCACAGCTGAAGGTGCGGTGGCTCTGAATGCTCGGAAATTGTTTGATATTGTTCGGGAGTTACCGAATGAAGAAATCTACATTAAAAAAGAAGAAAATAATTGGATCACATTAAAATGTGGGAAATCCAAGTTCCGTCTCCCTGGCTTACCGCCTCAGGATTACCCTCCAATGCCTGAATACAGTGACAAGGTTGTTATAGAATTTGATGGTAATATTCTAAAGGAAATGATTCGTAAAACTTTTTTCTCCGTATCACCAGACGAATCAAGGCAGGCATTGAATGGTTTGTTATTGGAAACTGAAGGAAGTAACGCAACCCTTGTAGGTACAGACGGGCATAGATTAGCTTTGATCAGTCGTCCGGTCAATTCGCCCAAGAATGATAAGAAAAAATTAAATTTTTTGCTTCCCAAAAAAGCTTTATCTGAGCTTTTGAAGCTAATGGAAGATGGTGATGACAAATTTGGGTTCTCTTCTCATGAAAATCATCTAGCTTTTATCCATGGCAAACAGGTTATTGTTTCCAGGAAAGTTGATGGGAAGTTCCCCAACTATCGCCAGGTTATCCCCACTGACAACCCGTTAAAGGCTCAAGCTAATCGCGAAGATTTGACCCGTGCTTTAAAAAGAGTCGCGCTTTTAGCAGATGAAAAATCAAAAATGGTTCGATTTGAGATACAAAAAGGAACCCTCACTTTGATTTCAGACAATACTGATCTAGGTGCTGCAGTAGAAGAAGTGGCGATTGAATACGATGGCGATGAGGTATCGATTGGTTTGAATGCTAAATACGTTCTTGACATATTGAATGTCATGGACGTTGAAATGGTGACCCTCAACTTGAAAGATCAAAATCATTCCTGCCTGTTTACTTCAGTTAGCGATGACCAATATAAAAGCATTGTAATGCCAATGCGTTTATAGATTTCCCTTTAAAGATCAAAGAATGTATCCAGTTTCTCATCGTTACGTGGACTTTTTCCGGTAACGCCTTCCCAAATTTCTTTCGTCTCCATACAAAGATAAATGTTCAGTTCCTTTGACTTTTCCTGTAAAAACCCTCGAACGGTTTCGTATGCATTATTTCTTAACGGGCGCAAGTAACGAAACTTTCCATCTTTGCCCGGTAAATGCTCTCCGGTAAATAATAGGGTCTCGGGGTGACGTGACTTAATAATGGGCTTTAGTGATGATTGATAACGAAAACTTCCCAGACTTACCCATTCCATTTGCGAGGCAGGAATAAAATCAAACAGCATTTCTATCAATTCCCTATATAATTTTTCCCAACCAGGTGTGAGTATTATTGGATCCAGGTGAAAGCCGACCCGGTAACCTTTCTTTACACAGAGGCTAGCTGCATATAGGCGATTTTCTAAACTTGGTGTTCCCTTTTCTTCGAGATCGATGACCTGTTGCGGATTGATCGACCAAGAGACGATGACATTAGTCGGATCCGGTTGGTCTAGTAAATTTTCAATGCGATCCGATTTGGTTTTTAATTCCAATAATGCATTTTTCTGTCTATTGAAAAATGGAATTAGTAGTTGTGAATAGGGTATCAGTGCATCAAGCGCGAGGCTGTCAGTGATCTCTCCGGTTCCCACACGAAAGGCACGGTCAGGGAATTGCGTAAAAACCTTCTCGAGTTCTAGAAAAAGATCTTCCACATTTACATAAGCCACCTGCAAAGGATTGTTATTTAAAAAATCCTGTAGAAAACAATAGGAGCAATCGTAAATACAGTTTTTTGATAAGTTGACGACATAATAATTGCAACACACCATACCCGGACTTGCGCCGGGACATTTCTTTAAAAAAGATCCATTGAAGCGAGATAGGACTAGATTCTTTTTTCCCTCTCCAAAAACATCGGATCGAGAAACTTTAAACTCTTTTTCCAGTTGCGCTATATCCTCAATTTCATAAACCGGTACATGGCTAAGCCTAGATAATATTTCTCGGGTCAATGAATAGTCTTTGGAATTGTGTTCTACAAAGACTGCATCCGGTTGGTAAACAGCTGTTAAAGCCTTATAACCTGTTGTTTTATTTTGCATTATTTTATATAATAGGCGCGTTTAGGTGCTTCGAATGGTTGAGCCACCCACTTTATCACTTTAAAAGAAGGAAATAAAATGGACTTTCCAAGCTCGCTCCAAGATCAGCAAATAGGAATCAAGTCGAAATTTTCGCCACATTTTGGGTTTCTTTTATTATTTGCTGTTTCGGTGAGTCTGAATTTTTATTTTTTATTTTTCTATGGGAAAAATTCAGTAGAAACTGCGAAAGCCATTCCACAAGAAGAAGTATCCTTAGAAACTGCGAAAGCTATTCCACAAGAAGAAGTATCCTTTAATTTAGTTGAGTCAAAAGTTGAAAGTCTTAATCGTGAAAAAAATATTCTTCTCGATAAAATTGTACCCCCGACTACAAAAATTCAGAAGGTATCATTCTCAATATCGGATGATAAAAAAATTGGTGATAAAGTAGTTCAGTCTTTGGAGTTCAAAGTTCGTAACTCCTTAAATTTTACGGTTTGTAAAATTATTTCCCGCAAAGAAGGTTGTGCTGCATTATCCGCACATCTTGGACGACTAATGTCATGGTTTTTTGACATAAATAGAAATATTAGAAATGGCGATGCTATGAAGGTAATTTATCAGGCGCAAGACGGACCGGAGCAATTCAAAATTTTAAATCTTTCTTATAAAAGTCAACGGTTTGGAAAAACCTTTGTGGCAAATTTTTTCGATGGCCTGGGTCAACCAGGGTATTTCGATCTCGATGGAAACGAAATTGCTAGGCGAATTGAAGAATCACAAAGCCCCATGCGAACCTATACCGAAATCACTTCTTTGCCAGGAGATTTTCGTAAAGGGTTGGGAGGGCATTCTGGGACGGATTTTAAAGCTCCTGTTGGAACACCAGTATATTCAGGTTTCAAGGGTAAGGTAACCCGAGTAAATTGGAACGTTCGCGCCAATGGCTATTGTGTGGAAATCGATCATCCCCAGAAAGGCATTAAGACATTGTATTTGCACCTCAGTAAAGTACTTGTTAAACCGGGGCAAGCTATAAAGATAGGTCAAAAAATTGCTGAATCAGGAAATACAGGACGGAGCTTTGCCCCTCATTTGCACTATGAAATTCAGCATAGAAAAAACCGAGATCGGATATATAATCCCTTCAAATCTAAACATCATAAACATTATGCCCGAAAAATAACGGTCGATCGTCTCGAGCAGTTTAAAAAAACTGTGAAAGGCTACAACTCGCTTTTAAAACAAAGTTGACCGGAAGGGAGAAAAAAATTAGATTAGGAACGGCAATTTCATAGAAAGATCAGGGACGCCTTGCCCCCCCCTCAAAGAAGAGGCGACAGCGAAGTAAAAACCCGCCCTTAACCCCGTTGATGTTGATCCGTTGGGTCCACCAAAGTAATACCTTGATTAAATGTAGTTTGCTCACCTGGCAATCACTGGAAAACATCTCTCCTATAAATTGAAATGGTAAAAATTAAAATTTCGAAAACCTTGGAAGCTAAGATTAGAAAGGGTTATCCCTGGGTATTCAAATATCAATTAGAGAACGTTGTTACTGAAGGTTCCAGCAGTCTTGCTGTCTTTTATGATCACAAAAACCGTTTTCTGGCAATTGGACTATGGGACCCTGATTCAGACCTTTGTTTTCGGGTATTGAATTTGTTCGAACCCAAAGAAATTAATTTGGATTTTTTTCTACAAAGGTTCCAAAAAGCTCTTTTACTTAGAAAGGATTTGAATGAACAAGGGACAACTGGATATCGAGTTCTAAATGGTGAAAACGATGGTTTTCCGGGACTCATTTTGGACAGGTATGACAAAACATGGGTAATAAAAGTTTACACAAAAAGTTGGTTTGATTATTTAGATCTGATGCTGGAAGTAATTAAGTCTGAGAAAAATGTAGATCAAGTAGTATTGCGCTTAGCGAGAAATTTAGAAAAGTCCTCTACTTATTACTTTGACGGACAAGTGTTGTTTGGTCCCGATCCCATTACTCCAGTTCGGTTCCGCGAGAATAATTTAAATTTTCAGGTGGATGTTATAAATGGGCAAAAAACAGGATTTTTTCTTGATCAAAGAGATAATAGACAGCAAATAAGAAAAATATCAAAAGGATTATCGGTGCTGAATGTTTTCAGCTATACCGGAGGTTTTTCAATTTATGCCATCTCTGGTGGTTGTAGAAAAATTGTGGAAATAGACAGTAATGGATTAGCTTTAAAATCTTCATTACAGAACAAGAAATTAAATTTTGAGGAATCCAGTAATTTAGAGTATCAGCAAATAGAGGGCGATGCTTTTCAAAAGTTACAAGAATTGAAATCGACAAATTCTCAGTTTGATCTTGTTATTTTAGATCCACCTGCATTTGCACGAAAGAAAAAGCATCGACCGCAAGCCTTGAGAGCGTACAGTCGTTTAGTAGAGCTTGGAGTTCAATTAGTTGCTCCGGGAGGAAGGTTGTTTTCTGCTTCCTGTTCGGTACATATTTCTGCAGAAGATTTTTATAGGGCAGTAAACTATGGAGTTACATCTGTCCAAAAAGAGCTAACGGAAATATCCAGAACGGGGCACGCAATAGACCACCCTATAAAATTCAATGAGTTAGGCTATTTAAAGTCTGTAATAGGCTGGGTTGGAGACAAAAAATAAAGGCAAACCATTTGGAAAGAGTGGTTTGCCTGATTTTCGGTAGCAAGGTGGTGTTGGTTGGGCGCTGAAACGAAAAAGTTTAATACAATTACATTTAAAGATAGTCTACTAAAACCGGCATAAGCCAGTAAGTAACCTATATCTTGCTTACCGTCTTCTAGCTTTTTTCTTTGCTTTTTTCTTTGTAGCTTTTCTTTTTGGAGCTTTTCTTTTTGCTTTTTTCTTTGTAGCTTTTTTCTTTGCTTTTTTCTTTGTAGCTTTTTTCTTTGTAGCTTTTCTTTTTGGAGCTTTTCTTTTTGCAGCTTTTTTCTTAGTAGCTTTTTTCTTTGTAGCTTTTTTCTTTGTAGCTTTTTTCTTTGTAGCTTTTCTCTTGGTTGCCATCAAGATCTCCTT
>CAZMBO010000055.1:0-11422 GCA_964564655.1 uncultured Nitrospina sp.
GGCACTTCCGCTAGGTGCGTTTATTTTTCTCCGAGGAATTTCTACCAGCGATAACTTGGTACTCTGGTCTTCAATTGGACTAGGAACAGTTTTTTTAGTTTCCTGGGGCTGCTGGTATCTCGCCCACCGACTCTTCGACAAACAAATGGAAGATGTCGAAACTAAAAATAAAGAACCGCAACTCGACTAAAACAGTAAGTCCTGTTTGATGAACTTTTTAAAACGATCGATAGGGACGGATTCTGCACTACTCATCTAAAAACCACCGCTACAGCAACTAAATATTTCTTCCTAATACCTCCTACACTCCTATTTCCAATAATAATTTCTAAATATTGCTCTATAATTTCTAGATATTACCCTTATATTTCAATAATTTAATAAAAATTTAGACAAAAAAGCAAAATTTGTTCAATTTTTTATTGACAAATCTATAAATTTGTCTAATAATAAATTTAGACAATATTATAAATTTTTATTATAATCATTCTAACGGAGGCAAACTGATGAAAGCAACAAGAAGTATCCTAAAAACCTTAGCCGTAGCTTCAATGACATTAATCACCACAACCACTGCTGTCGCACATTCTGGCCACGACCGTTCTACGGTTCCATTTAAATGGCAGTTTGCTGACAAGTTATATTCAAAGGTTGAGAGAAACCTGAATGCTACAAAACCTGCTGGGATTATAGGGTTGAATTCTTTTGAACAAAAAACATTTAATCACTATGGCATCAAGGTTGGAAATAAATTCAGCTCCATTGTTCGAAATATTGATGTCATTTTCGAAAGAACTTCTGCTGGTATAAAATTTGTTGATGCTTCAATTTTTAATACAGCTGCAAATGAAAATTTTCTTCCTTTGGTGAAAGATTCACAAGTCTCAAAAATTTCTATGAAAAAACCTTTTCATGTTGGACACGATCATAAACGTCTACTTGTTAAGTGGAGTTTTGGAGACAAGACAAACTCAAAAATCGTAAAGCATCTATTTAAAAGCAAGGGAAAGCTCACTATAGGATTGAGCCACCTTGAGCAAAATTTATTGACCGAGTATGGAATACAATATGGAAATAAATTCGAACTTTCTATTTCCGGTAATAGCTTTCTTGTTGAAAAAACTTCGGGAGGACTAGTCATCCTTAACCATATTGACAATATAAATCTTGCTAAAGCAGATTTCAGTAAAAACAAGGTTAAGGATAATATTTAACAATGATTTTAAATTTAAAGGAACACTACTCCTATGACTGAACCAAACAAAATGGAAAACCTTATCTCAATAGGAGAATTGGCACGGTTGACCGGAATTACAACTCATACGTTGAGAGTATGGGAAAAACGCTATGGTTCCCCATCCTCTCAACGGCTTCCTTCCGGCCATCGCCGATACCCCAAAGAAGATGTCCCTAGGCTGAGGGCGGTTGCCAAAGCTTTGGGTTCGGGGTATCGGGCCAGTAAAGTGGTCTCAGGAACTTTGGAAGAGTTACATGGTTTGATGGGTTTACAACACTTAATAAATACAACCGCAAATCCAGGCCAGAAAAATTCTTCTAACGAGCTTGTGATTGAGCGGTGGATAAAGTTAATTCATGGTTTCGATGACGATGCTCTTCTTCAATCATTTCATGAAAAATGGAGCCAATCCGGTCCGCTTAAATTAATTGTCGATTTGATGGTCCCTTTAATTGAAAGGATAGGTAAAGGCTGGGAGTGCGATGAACTCACAATTTCTCAAGAGCATTTCGCAACAGAATGCATTAGCAGTTTTCTCACCAATAAATGGAGACAACTTAATATTCGAAAAGAGGGCTGGACCATGTTGATGGCTACACTTCCTGGGGAAACTCAATCCCTCGGGCTCCTTATGGCAACAGTCGTTGCAAGCCTTTCTGGAGGAAAAATTATTTATCTGGGAATCGATACGCCTTTGGAAGATATTATTTCAACTGCAATAAATCAAAAACCCGAGCTTCTTTGCTTCAGCATCTCCTGCATTCTAAATCCACTTGATACAGAAGAAAAAATTCTCCGGATAAGTAACGAGTTGCAAAACGAAGTAACAATTGTTTGCGGCGGCAAAGGAACTCCGGAAAATTTTCCCAGTATAAACAAGATCGAAGATTTTAATTTATTTAATAAATGGTTGGAAAAGTTTGAAGAACAGTTAGCAACTGCGATCTAAATCAATATTTTTTGAATACAGGTTCTCAACCTAGGAATGGATAAAACATGGAACACCAAAAACTAGCAGTAATTCTTATCGGGCATGGAGGGTTGCCCTCGGATATTCCGAAAGAAGTTGTTGAAGATTTTATGAAAGTTCATAAACATAGGATACGGACAGGCACCCCTATAACTTCAAAAGAAAAGGAGCTGGAATCGGTAATTAGAAATTGGACAAGGTCGCCTGCCACGGATCCATATAAATATGGATTAGAGAAGCTAGCCGCACACCTTGCTCCTCAACTGGAAGATTATATTTTAATAACCGCCTACAATGAATTTTGCTACCCCTCGATTGAGCAAGCAGCTGACGTATTAGCAGAGAAGGGTGTCACGCAGGTCATGCTGGTTACTACCATGATTACTCCAGGCGGCTCCCATTCTGAGAAAGAAATACCCGAGGAGATTGAAGCTCTTCGACTTAAATATCCGGATGTTAATTATCAGTATGCTTGGCCCTATGACCTGGGCATTTTTTCAAATCTATTAGCAGATCACATTATTAATTTTAAAAAAACACCAGCTCTTTAACTAGATAGGGTGGACAAATGTCTAAACAAAAATATTTTTATAAAGGACAGGATATGGTGAAGGTTCGAAACTCTGTATTTAATCTTTTCATCACCCTTACCTTTGCTCTAGTAGGCCTTTTATTCTTCTTTATTACTCCCAGTTATTCTCTTAGCTGGGAAGATGAGGAATGGCTCAAACCAGGCTGTCCTAAAACGGTGTCAGGAAATTGGGCTTTGGATAACCCGGCCAATACAAATTTAAAATTACTCTCTATTAATAATAAAGAAGTTGTATATATTTCCAAAAATAATCGGGAGCGTAAATTTAGAATTACTAAATCTTCCTTTACTTTGGAAAACCGGTATATAGAAGTAAAGCTTAAACCTTTAAATAAAGGAAAAGAGTTGGTGATCAAAATACGACCTCATCTTGTGCACATGAGTCCCAATGCTCAGCAGAAAGATTCCAACTGCCTGATTAAGGTATTTACTTTTGAAAATGAGCGATATGCCAAAAGAGATAAATATTCGCAATGGAATATATTCCGATTAATAAAATAATTAGAAGTTTTATTACGTATTAGAAAGAGATATAAGGCTATGGCTTACGAATGTAAACTTTATGATAAAAATGGAAAACTTAAAAAAATATTACGAGAAAGTCAGTTAACTAAATCGAGCAAGGAATTTTTAAATCAACGTTCAACAAAAAAAGTGAGCTCTTTTATAAATAAGCTGAAAGAACCTGCTACCGAAGTCAAAAAGGGAACAAGGTTCTACAATAAAACATGCATAGTATGCCAGAAAGAATTTCATCCTCGACATCCCAATGCAAAATATTGCTCGCATGAGTGTCAGAAGATTGTTTATCTAGCCAAGAAAAAAATGGGGAACTCCGGTTAAATTTTCCGGGGTTGGGAGTTTCTCCGGTGTTCAAAGCTTATTAATGGGCTAAAAGAAAACCGGGGACCGGGGTTCCCCTACTTAATTTAAAAATAGTCAATCGCTAGCCCGATGGCCGATGTCTTTTCTATAGTGGATGCCCTGCCACTTGATTTTATCTACGGCCTCATAAGCCTTGGCGATAGCAGTACCAATATTTTCTCCGGTAGCGGTCACACCTAAAATTCGACCGCCCTGAGTCAAGACCTCTCCATCTTGGGTTTTAGTACCTGCATGGAATACCTCTACCCCTGGAAGAGAGTTGGCATTTTGTAGTCCAGATATAGGTTTCCCTTTTTCATAAGATCCTGGATAGCCTTCGGCTGCCATCACTACGCATACCGATGATTCGTTTTTCCATTGCAAAGGACATTGATCTAGAGTCCCGTCAATACACGCTTCAAATACCGGGATGATATCGCTATCCATTCGAACTAGAAGAGGCTGAGTTTCCGGATCACCAAAACGGACATTGAACTCAAGAACCTGGGAACCTGTTTTAGTCAACATCAATCCGGCATAAAGAATCCCTTTAAAGGGTCGATCCTCCTGTTGCATAGCCCGAATCATGGGTTGCATGATTTGATCATGTACCTTTTGTCGCATTATTTCAGTAAAAACCGGCGCGGGAGAATAGGCGCCCATACCGCCAGTGTTTGGACCTTTGTCACCATCATAAGCTGCCTTATGGTCTTGTGCCGAATCCATCAGCAAAACCGTTTGTCCATCACTAAAAGCCAAAACAGAAACTTCCTGCCCTTGCAGAAATTCTTCGACAACAATTTGATTTCCAGCCTTACCAAAGGATTTCTTGCCCATTATCGAATCTACAGCAGCTAAAGCTTCATCTGCAGTTTGGCATAACAAAACTCCCTTTCCTGCTGCAAGGCCATCTGCTTTAATAACCAAGGGACAATCTTTTAATTTTATATATTCTGCCGCATTGTCCGCGGAGCTAAAGGTTTTATACTCTGCAGTTGGAAGCCCATACTTTGCCATAATATCTTTTGCAAAAGATTTGCTACCTTCTAATTCTGCGGCTCGTGCATTTGGACCGAAAATCCGCAGACCTTTTTCCTCAAACTGATCAACAACTCCCATAACCAGCGGTTGTTCTGGTCCTACCACCGTCAACCCTATTTCCTTTTGTAAAGCAAACTCCAGAAGGCTTGGAATATCATCGGCTGCGATGGGAATATTCTCAGCTATTTCTCCTGTACCTGCATTCCCTGGTGCGCAGTAGATTTTTTTTACCCGCGGGCTTTGCTTTATCTTCCATACCAGTGCATGTTCGCGTCCGCCACCACCAATAACCAAAACCTCCATATTCTCTTCCTCGAATCCTTGTATTATTTCTTAAAGAATTTATATAAAATGCTTGCGTGTTGCAACTCTGTTTCCTTAAAAAGACCTGAAATGTTAAAGCTCGATTCTATTTCCAAGTCGTTTGATGAAAAACCTGTTCTTCAAAATATTTCTCTAGAAATTGAAGAAGGAGAAAGGTTTTCCCTCTTGGGGCAAAGCGGTTGTGGAAAATCTACCCTTTTACGCCTGATTGCAGGATTTGAGTCTCCCGACCAGGGAAAGATATGGATAGAAGGTAATGAAGTTAGCTCCCTTCCTGTCGAGCAAAGGCCCGTTGGGTTGATATTTCAAAACTATGCATTGTTTCACCATATGACCGTTTATGACAATATTGCTGTTGGACCACGAGTGAAGAAACTATCGGAATCTGTAATTTCAAAGCAAATTGATGAGCTTTTAGAAATTACCCGCCTAAAAGAGCTGAAAAACTCATACCCGCAACATATCAGTGGTGGAGAAGCACAACGTGTAGCTTTGGCAAGGGCTGTTATTAATCAGCCTAAAATACTTTTGCTCGATGAACCTCTTTCCGCTCTTGACCCCAGCCTGAGGCAACATTTGCGTGAAGAACTTGTAGAAATGCAAAAGACCTTGGGAATCACATTTCTTTTTGTAACCCACGACCAGGAAGAAGCCATGAGCATGGGTACCCATATGTGTATTATGGAAAAGGGGGTCATCAAACAAACGGGAACCCCTGCAGATCTATACGAAAGACCTAAATCTTCTTTCGTAGCTAAATTCCTTGGGGAAATCAATTGCCTTGTTGGAACGGTAGAACAACAAATTGGTAACTTAGTTACAATTTCATTGGGGAAAAATGGGAAAATTCAATTGTTATCTGAGGTAGATAAAATTAAAACCAACAGATGTTATGTTCGTCCTGAAAAAATATTTTTTGATATAGGAAAAGAACAAAAAGAACCGGTAAACAGTCTCGAAGGAACTCTTGTTGGCAGAGATTTTTTCGGGAGTTATACCCGGTATCAAATTCAACTTACAGATGGTACTTTTTTTAAACTTTCTCTTCACCACAGAAAAGCCAAACAACACAAACACGTTATCGGGGATTCTGTTCGTGTTTTATTTGCGATCTCTGATGTATTTCAAATTCATGAAAAATAAAAATTTTAATTTTTCAATTTTTATAATTACAACTATTTTTGTGTCCTCTTTGTTGGTAGGTTGTTGGGGCAGTGATGAAGATGAAACCTATATTGTAGCAACAGATGCCACACTGGCACCCATGTCGTTCATGAGCGTTGGAAACGATATGATCGGATTCGAACCCGATTTAATACGTGCCATAGCAGACAAAGCTGGAATTAATATTAGCCTCGTCAATGTAGAATGGGCTGGGCTTTTTGGCGGTTTGATCACCAAAAAATTTGATATGATTATCAGTTCTGTAACAGTACTTGAAGAAAGAAAACAGCGAATGGGTTTCAGTATTCCCTATCTTAAAAGCGGACTGACTCTCGTTGTCAGAAAAGATGAAAAAAATATAACGTCTTTTGAAGATACTAAAACCAATAATGTATTAGTCGGAGCTCAGGTTGGAACCACCGCTTATTATTTTTTGGAAAAGGAATCATCCGTAAAAACAAAAGGATATCAAATGTACGGCCATGCTATATCTGATCTAATAAATGGCAAGGTTGATGCTGTATTGGGGGAAAGCTCTGGAACCTTATTCTTAAAAAATCGGCCTCTGTTTCAAGAAATAAAAATTGTTGGAGAAATTCTATCTAATGAATTTTATGCAGTGGTATTGCGAAAAGATGAAAACCAACTTATGGCCCAGATCAATTCGGCTATCAAAAATTTGATTGCCGATGGAACAATAGCTCAGCTTCATAAAAAATGGGATCTGGGTCAAGCCGCGCAAGTCCCCTAATAGTTATTTTTATAAAGTGGATTAGGAAATCCATGACAAGAAAAATATCTAATTCAAAAAATATAAACTCCCAGACATGGGCTTGGAATATAGCTGTATTGGCTAGTATTTTATTTTTGGTTTATCTTCCCTCAAAAGAAGCTCTTTCCACAGGTAACCAGTCCGGGGGATATCTGGAGCTTTTGTTACTTTTGCCCGAAGGTATTTTCTATACCTTGCTTGTTACTTTTCTAGGCAGTTCCGCAGCTATTTTTGTAGGCTTACTCGTAGGTCTAGGAAAGCTTTCAAAAAATCCGACCATTCGACTTTCTGTTTCATTTTACACAGAGATACTTCGCGGTGTTCCATTACTTGTTCTTTTATTCTACATCTATTATGCCTTAGGTGAATTTATTCATATGCCAGCATTGGTTGCTGCAGTAGCGGGTTTTGGATTTAGCTATGGAGCATATATGGCCGATGTTTTTCGGTCAGGAATTGAAGCGGTGCCAAAAGAGCAAGGCGAGGCAGCTCGCAGCCTAGGCATGAATGAAAAACAGGCATTGACTCAAATAATTCTTCCTCAGTCCATGCGAACCATTATTCCAGCTATAGGCAATCAGACCTTAGGGATGTTGAAAGATACCAGCTTGGTTTCTGTTCTGGCAATTTCGGATATTTTGCGTGTGGGCAATGAATATGCCACTAAACATTTTAATTTTTTTGAAACCTATACTTATGTAGCATTAACCTACCTACTGCTCACTCTCTTACTATCTCGAATAGTCTACAAATTGGAATTCCGTTATCGCATAGAAAGTAATTAGGTTTTAGGCAACTATAAAGAAACTGAAATTCAAACATATGAGGCTTTTGCTCGGGCTAAATTTTGACCGAAGCCTAGTTGAGTAGCCATTGAAACCTGATCCTTAATAATATATTATAAGTAGAGTAATCTTTTACAGATATGGGGGCGATCCGGTTTCGACGGGAGAGCTGAAGCAAAGGTTGCATGTACGGGATGCCGTTGGCCCGTTAAAAAACGGCTTACTTATAATCGCCAACGATTATGATGTAGCTGTAGCCGCTTAATTTAACCGGCTACCGTCCGCCGCTTCCATGTTCGCGGGAAACGGATAGGACGTCATTCAGCGAACTGGTTCTATTTGCATGTTCCGGGTAAATGGAATGAGATTTTTTAGGAACTGGTTTCGACCCGATCCTGCTTCTGGGAGTTAGTCGAAATGAGATTCAAATCAGAAGACAAGCATGTAGATGCCTTTGACTAAAACCTTTCGGACGGGGGTTCGATTCCCCCCGCCTCCACCAAATTTTCCATAGTATTTGCTATTTGTCCTTAACAAGAGTTTTTTTATTTATACTGACACTAACTCTTATCTTATGAAGAACCTTTTAAACATTTATAAGCGGCCATTTTTCGCTTGTGTAGTGTGTGCCATTTACGCTGCGGCTTCCTGGGGTATAGCCCTATTTGGTTTTTAACTTTCCCTTCAAAAAATACATTTAAAACCAATTTAAACTTAACATCACATTACTCCCCATTCCAATTCATGCAATACCCTTGCCTCTTTTTTTAATTAATCTCAAGTCTACGAGGAAAAATTTTTAAAGAATTGATGTCAGTATACAAAGGCCAACCTTTCGTAGGTTTGAGATCAACCCTCACCTTTAGTTTACGACGGGAAAATTCTTTTGGAATAGACAGAGGTCCAAGATTCAGTGACTCTAAATCCACATTTAAAAATTCCCCCGGTTTAAAATCGACACGCGCAACAGCCTTACCTTTTATATTAATTCCCTGTGGCAAATTGTAATTTGCTTTGAGAATTAATCGACTTCCCTGCCCCATGAGGCTTGCCTTTCCACTACCTTTCATTTCTTTCGCTGCCAGTTCTTCTAAATCTTCAAAACGAATAATGCCTCGAGGTAAAATTCTATCCAATTTAAACAAGATTAATTTTCCATTTAGAAAGAGGTCGTAGAGGTTTATCTGAACTCCTTCAAAATTTAACTCAAAATCATAAAGTCTAATGGAATTGGTAACAACGGAGTCAGCTTTAATCCTTATACTCTTGTAACGTCCAAGATAAAGGTCTTCGGGGTTTTGGGTTGGTATTATAGATATAGTTAAGTTTTTTCCGTCCTTAATCCCGTAAATCGGATATTCTGCCAATGCCTTGCGGAAACGTTTTTTCAGCTCATTTAGATTATCAACCCCTTCAATATCAGTTGCGGGCGACACATCTTTCTTAAACACCAACCCATTAGTACCATCAGGCAATAGATATTTTTTAAATAATGGGAAGGTACGGCGCAATGCCGTGTCCTCCAACAATTTTTTCTTTTTTGGGTTTATATCCCTGTGCCACCATTGAGACCCAGAGTCAGCAACTTGCTTTGTTATAAAAAAATCTGTAAGTTCTCCAACATTTCTTTTGACGCTCTTCATGACAACGGGAAGGTCATTAAATAGGGCGTAATTCCGGAACACACCACGGTTAAAATATGGGTAATTAGTTAGCGTTCGTACCGTAATTGTTTCTCCCTCAATTGGTTTTGCCTCATTAATGATATCGTTTAACACAGTTGCAGTGGGCCAGTTTTCATCAGTTTTAGGTGAATAGGCCGGTCCAAAAGCAGGTCTTCCAAAAACTTTTATATCTATTTGCTTTGATAAAAATGAGTGTGAATAAGTTGTTAAACCTATAACAAAAGTTAGACTCATTAAAACTCTACGAACAACATTACGCTTAATACCACATATAAAAGACGAGGAAACTACCGCCATACCAGGCAAAACAGGCATAATGTAACGCATATCGTGATTGGTTAACTTAGAAAGAGCCAGATAACTAAAAGCTATCCATCCAATGACTAAAGAATTGAAGTTTTTTCTTTGGGCTAGAGCGAAAAGAAGTCCAATCAAAAATAAAACAAACAGAATTCCTCCGACTGAATCCTGAATTAAATGTGTATAGTGAATCCATTTGTCAAATCCAGAAGTGGGGTCCCCTTCCTTAATCCCATGCCATTTTGATCTCCTTACCCCCTGAACTAAGTTTATAAAAGTATGGCTATACCAAGGAAAACAAATTACGAGAGAAACAACCGTCAAAGTCACAAGATTAATTATCTTGGTTGGAGAAATAGTTGAGAAAGGCATGGTTCTAACCAGGATTACTACCACACTAAACTCTAAAAACAATGCTACCCATTTCCACTCCTCCAGAAGATAAATAAATAATGGCAAGATAAGTAGAGCTAAGATCATCCCGAAAAAATAGGTAAACTGCATTAGAGTGCGTTTTATATTAAAAGAATCACCTCCTACTAACCCGATGATTACTGCGGGAAAAATATAAATTAAAAATGTCCATTTCAGCATCATTCCACAGGCAAAAATTATTGCAAACATCAAAGAATATAACCTGTTCTCAAAGTGGTTTGACTTTAAAAAAAGGTAATAACCTAACACGACTGCTGCAGTTAGCATGGTGTCAATAAGGGGTCTCCGAGAGGTATAGGATAAAAAGGGATAGCAGGCGACTAAAAATGCTGCCAATAAACCAGCGCGGCGACTATTAATCAATGATCCTATTCCATAGGTAGAAAAAATAATGACTCCAAGACAAATCGAATTGAGCAAAACTGCGCTAAATGGCGTAAAACCAAAAAAGATCGCAAATGGAAGGAGAGAGAGGTGATATAGAGGTGGATAGAAGGGTTCAACACTTAAAATATCGAACCATAGAGATTGAGAATCCCAGTCGAAAGCTTGCCAGTATAAATAAGAGATATATAGATGCCTAGAAAAATCCCAAGCAGGTGGTACTGTGTCTAAATTAACCCAAACAATATTAAACGCAAAAACACATAGAACCAAAATACATAAAATGGTATATCTCATTTGAATTTTTATGGCCACTTCCACTCCACTGTCTTGAACTAGGTGTTGTATTGGGAAATTTTTCTTCTTTCTCGATTTTAGAGGTTGGCAAGTGCTTCACAGTAAATTGAAGGAATAATTATATTAAAAACAGGCAACTTAAAAAAATGTTTACATAAAAGCAGCTTAAAATAGCAAATTAAATATGCAACAAAAAGCTACAACTCATTTAAAACAAAGGAACAAAGCGAATCCATATAAGTGTACTAATAATATTTATTTTTCGAATACTTTGTTCAACAAACAACCATAAGGGGGGCTTAAAATTGAGAAAGCGGACAAATGGATATAATAAATACGGCTCCGGTTAATCTTCACCTAGAGCAGGTTTTTATTCGATTCCCACACCACTACTTTTTATCATAAGACAAAGGCCCGTTTTCGTACTTTGAATAGTTTAAATTGTCAAATCAAGACCCATAGAAAATAATGGAGAATGAAAGTGGCTTCCCAGTACAGGCGGGTTTGGTCGGTGGATCAATTACATATTGACTTTTCTTTCCTGAATCTCTGCTCTTCTGACTTTTGCCAAC
>CAZMBO010000056.1:0-11204 GCA_964564655.1 uncultured Nitrospina sp.
CTACTTGGCGTATTCAAACATGCGATTGACGCATTGCAGAGCTCGTTTTTGTGTATCGAAATTGATTTTGATGATGTTTTGTGGGCTGGGATTTTCAAGGACGTTTAATATGTCTTCCAGTGAATTGGATTTCATGTATTTGCACATGGTGCAACCGCCTGCGAAGGTTTTTTGTGGAAATTCTGATTGCAGAACTCCTGTCAACCCACATTCAGTGAGTAAGAAGAATGAGTCTCGATCAGATTTTCGTACATGGTTAAGCATCTGGCTGGTGCTGCCGACATAATCGGCTTTGTTGACCACTGCTGAACTGCATTCAGGGTGAACCAGAACTTCTATGCCATTAAAGTTTTTTCGTACTTGATCAATGCCCTCCGGTTGGTATTCTTCATGGACGTAGCAGGTTCCTTCCCATAGTTTGATATTTTTATTTATCCCCTTTGTTTTCAGATTTTGGATTACGTTTTCACCCATCAGTTTGTCTGGAAGAAAATAAATTTTATCGTTGGGGATTTTTTCGATTATTTTATAAACATTGGAAGATGTAACGCAAACATCGCATTGTGCCTTTACGGATGCGGTGGTATTGATGTAGCAAACGAAAGTATGGTCAGGAAATTGTTGGCGTAAACTAATAACATCTGCATCGGTGATGCCATCCGCAAGTGAACAGCCTCCGTATGGGTTCGGGTCAAGGACTGTTTTTTTCGGATTGAGTATCTTGGCGGTTTCTGCCATGAACCGGACTGCAACAAAGACGATGATATCTGCATCAGACTCTTTGGCGTTCTTTGAAAGCCCATACGAATCCCCGGTGTAGTCGGCAACGCTATAAAATATTTGAGGCGCAACATAATTGTGCGCCAGAATGATTGCATTTTTTTCGCGCTTGAGTTTTTCTATGCGCTCGATGGTAGGGAGCAGCAACTCGCAATTCTCTTTTGTGAATTGGCAGACGGGATTGCCAACATGAATATCTTTGAGTTTCTCGTAGAGTTGTTCTGCGGTGACCATGTTTTTAGCCTGGCGGCCATTTCAAAGGGCGACCGCCCAACATATGATAATGAATGTGAAACACGGATTGTCCTGCGCCTTCTCCACAGTTTACTACAAGGCGATAGCCTGATCTATCGAGTCCCTGTTCTACAGCTAATTTATTTGCGACGGTAATAATTGAACCCATCAATTCATGGTCGGTTTCTTCCACATCCAGCAGGCACGAGTGGTGTGTGCGCGGAATAATTAGAATATGAGTTGGGGCCTGTGGGTTGATATCGTTGATTGCAAAAAGTGTCTCGGACTCATAAATCTTTTCCGATGGAATCGATCCGGCACTGATTTTACAAAATAGACAATCGTTATTCATAAGACTATTTTTTCAAGATTCGTAAAAGGGTTCGTCCTTATTTTCTATATCTTTTTGAGTGGAGTAACTGGTCTCAAATTGCTTCAGGTGTTTAATGATATCTTCTTTATAGGAAATGAATGGGTCGAGCATCAAAAAAGGGTCGTCTGTTTTGCTAAGGCGAAAGCCAATCCAGTCTATGAGATACCCCATATGCGAATGTTGCCCTATTAATTTCTTGATCAATTCACCACGACCGTGAGCGCGGGTTCCTCTTGGTGGGTTTCTTTTTGCATGATCCACTGCCGGGTCTGTTGTTTTGCGGAAGCCATCGCCGCTGGCTTCCAATCCCCAAAACAGCCCACTTTTTTTGTTCAGGTTATGGTATTCCAGGTCAAGGCTTTTCAGCCACGGATCATGCCAATCCAGATTTTCTTCATTTTTAAATTCATTGAGCATCCAATATTTACTCGCCCAGTCCACACGACCTAATAAGGCTTCAGGTCCTTTCGGTAAATCTGTTAAAACCGACTCCCAGTTTTCCAAAATCCAGTCTGTTTCTTGATTTGTGCCTGCGAGATGTTTTTTGCAGGTCTCCAGAATATCATGTTGCAATTCCAGTGCTGTGGAAGAGGTACCAGAAGCCAGTATCACATTCCATTTGAATTCCTGATCTCGTGAAATGGAACGCATTGCTTGTACAGAATCTGCAAGAATCCATTCTCTTTTTGCCACGCCCAGTTGCATGATTTCTAGCATCAAAGTAGTTGTTCCCATTTTCATGGCTGTTGCAAACTCACTCATCGTAGAGTCACCAACTAGAAGATGGATACGCCGATATTTACTGGGATCGGATAAGGGTTCGTCACGCGTGTTGACAATGGCCCGATTGTATTGTACCCAACGATAAAATTCGTTAGGGATATGATCGGCGCGTTGTGAAATTTGAAAATCGATTTTCTCGTCCAGTATTTCTTGCGGCGAGACACCATCCCATTCACGAAATGGATGTGGGTTGCAGGAACCAATTCGTCCAGCACCGCAGTAAATTAGTCGCGTTGTCAGAAAAGAGGAAAGTAGTTTTAGGTTGTCCCGTTCATCGAAAGGAAAATTTCTCCCTACAAGGTAATTTTCGTGACAACCAAATGTGGCATTGGTTTCGAGGTCAACATTATTTTTTATAATAGAAATATTGTTGTCCCAACCTAATTCTTCCACTGCTTCCTGAACAAGTGTATCACCTGCACGATCAAAGGTAATGAGGTCAACAAGATTGGAGCATTCCGGGGATGCGTATTCCAGGTGCCCCATGTCAAGATACAATCTACCGCCATTAAGCAGGAAACCGCCATTGCCAGGAGGCTCGTCGTTTGCGCGGTAATGCAGGTCGAGTATCCCTAGATTTTTTGAGAAGATATGATTCTTTATTTTGTTAGCAATCTCTATGGGATCGAGACGGAAGTCTCCGCCGTTATTATCTTTAACCAGTAGCCCATATTCTGTTTCTATTCCAAAGATTCTTTTTCTCATGGATTGCTTCAATCACGTTCCATTGAAGATTTATAGATTTCTGCGGTTTCAACATCCCCCAGAAATCGATATCCCTCTTCAGTGAGAGTTGCCAGGGTAGGAAATATATCATCTTCCGGTCGAGCTTGTCCGGTAGCGGAGTCGAATAGAGCTGCAGTTTGAAGAAGTCGGATAGCTAGGGTCATGGCTTGTTCACGTGTTCTTTCTGCGAGCGGTTTTTGCCCCCATAAATCTTCGTGTTCAAGAATGCCGCGAATGATTTGTGATCCAGATCCGGTTGCGGTATGAGTGCGAATCTGGAAATCAGCTCCCAGCATATCGTAGAAATGGATGTTGGATTTTTTGTTAATTGGATCGTAGGTAGCGAATATGGGGCTCACCACTCCTAGTCCTTGCACTGCCATACCTACATTTTCTTTTAGAAGCTTGGATAAAGCCCGAATTTTACCTTCGACACTCATCGATTGTAGCTGTGATCGTCGATAATATTCAAAGTTATGGGAAAGAACACGTGCCATTTCAAATGCAGTTGCCGGAACTCCTGCGATTGCCATCAAGGTATAGTCGTCAATTGGAATTACTTTATCGCACATTTCATACATGATGCTGTTACCTGCGGTTGCCCTTCGGTCACCCGCAACGATAATACCGTCCTGAAAATGGAATGCGAGAACAGTAGTTCCCTGTGTTACCGTAAAATCGTTTTGTTTTATAGTGCCTTCTATTTTTGCGTGCCAACGGTAACCAGATTTTTCCAACAGTGCAAAAAATTCCCCTGCTGATGTATTGGATTCGGATTGAAATTTCATTGACCTGTGCGTTGCTTGTATTTTTCAGACTGTTTGGGATCAACTTTCTTCATACGCTTAAGTAGATTATCTCGTCCCGGTCTAGATGAATCAGGACTGCTAGGTCCTGACTTGTCCTGGTCTGGGCTGGACTCTTTTTTTTCTTCTCTTCTTAATGGGTCGTTCATCTCCATTTTATAGACTCCTTTTTACAATGTGTCCTTATTATATATAGAATGATCATCCAGTTGAAGACTTCAATCTGTGTATTTCATCTTCACTTAAAGGACGATAGATCGCTTTGCTTGTAGATTTTTCCGTTAGTACGGCTCCCTCAAGATACCATTGATCATAAGCTTCCTGTAAAGTTTTAGGAATATCATTGTCTTTTTGGTCTTCACTGTTTTCAGATTTTAATTTTCTACTTTCATCCCACAGTTTAGTGGCTTCCTGCAGGGCCTGGTCGAGGGAGTAGGATGCGAAAGGTTGCTTCTGGATTTCTCGTTGCAACCAGTCCATCACTGTCTCATCTCCAGCTATAGCTGTGCCATTTTTAAATGTTTCCCAATGCCCATCATAATTCATACGAAAAAAATTGGGTTTCCCTTGTTCAGTCAATTCTACCAGCAGAAGACGTATGATGTAGGGAGCACGCTGAATTTCTTCAAAGTTTTGTTTCAATGCGGGTGCAATACCAAATTGTAGTAGCCGGGCTGAGGTGACATCCTGCGCAGATCGGTTGAAACCTTCCAGGTGCGCCATATCCAGTAAATTCATTCGTAGCCTTTCGACATCAGCTGGGTGACCCACGGCACCCAAAGCAATGCGGTCATAGATTTCGTAAATCTTTCCAGGCTGTGGGGCAAAACCAAAAACCAATAAACCTTCATTATATGGAACAGCTATAACAGGCTGCCCCATTTTCAGTTTTTCCTGCACATAATTATGACGCGTTGAAATCGCCTCCATCCAGCGATAAGGCTCTTCAAACATAATTTTTTCTCCTTCCTGGATATAGGCTGTTCAATTAATCACTACTTACAAAAGAATTTATTTTGCCACATGTATTTTGTCTACGTCTTCTTGACTTATAACTTCTGTTAGATCCAGTAAATCACCGTTTTCAAATTCAATACCTGTCCAATGAATACGTTTTATTTTTTCACTTTCTTTGCTGACTGCGTCACCACGAATTTTGGCACGAGTTTTCTCAGGGGGAAATTCAATGGCCCGAGAGATTTCTTTTTCTGTGCACAATGAATAAACCTCCTTTTCTTGCTCCAATCCTCGATATAGGCCTCGGTCTGGGTCAAGGTTGTGATACTCCAGGTCCAAACTTTGAAGCATGGGGTTATCCCAATCAAGATTTTCAGATTCCATAAATTCTGAAAAAAGTTTTTCTTTAATTGCCCAATCTATTCTATTGGATAATTTGTCTGGGCTATGCTTTAGTTCATTCAAAGTTTTTCTCCATTCTTGAATAACCCATTTTGACTCTCTATCTTTTTCTGGAAAAGTTTTTTCAACTGCTTCCAGATAAATTTCCTGAATTTCCAAAGCTGTGATTGTTTTGCCAGAGTTTCTTTTTAGGATTGCGTTCCTGTTTTTATCTTGTGATACTCTCAGAACGTCTTCAACGGGGTTCTCCAATTCAATATCCGGTAAAGTTGTTCCTCTTGCAATTAAGTTGAGCACGAATCTGGTGCTACCCACCTTTAAGGCGGTTGCATAAGCAGACATATTTGCATCTCCCATAATCAAATGCAGCCTTCGGTATTGATTACGGCTTGCGTGTGGCTCATCACGCGTATTGATGATCGGCCGTTGGGTCATGGTTTCAATACTTAAAATCCTTTCAATAAAATCTGAGCGTTGAGCCAGCTGCAATCCTTTATAGTGGCTCGTTTTAGGGTTTTCAGAGCCCACCTTTCCTGCCCCTGAAAACAATTGTCGTGTAACCATAAAAGGCAGCAAGGTATTTACCAGAAGATCGAAAGGGATTTTCCTTGGGAAGAGATAATTATCGTGTGTGCCATAACTGTGCCCACTGTAGTCTGTATTATTTTTAAAGACCTGAACTGCTTTTTCTCCAAGCTCCTGATTTCGGATTTTAGCGCTTTCGGCTAAAATTCTTTCACCAGCAACATCATGAGCTACTAAAGAAAAGAGGGAATTACATTCCGGTGTGCTGTATTCTGGGTGAGTATGGTCATTGTAAAAACGAGCGCCATTTGAAAGTACCCGATCACATTTCATTTCCAGATAAGAATAGGGACGCTTTCTATCTTCGGCACAAAAAGCGTCTTCCTCTTCATCTTGTGCCAGAGAATGTACCTTGAAACCGCGCATATCTTGGTGTGAATTCTCCTGAGAATAAGCCCATTTACCGACAACACTTTTTTGCGGGCAACTTTTTAACAGTTTCATGGATTCTTCTACAGGATCTGAATATTCCAGGTCTTCACGGATGATCCCGTATTCTGTTTCCATGCCAAGAAGCGGGATACTTTCTTTCATATAACGGACCGGCGAATCGTATTTTCTGTTGCGGTATCTGACTCATTGGGTTTTCGGACTCGAACTACATTCTTCGATTCCATGTCCAGGAGTTGGAGCCAGTCTTCTAAGTTAGACTCAGCTGGCAACAGGCGGCCTTCTTTAAACTCGGTTTCCAATGCTGTAATCAGGTCATCTACCATTATGCATAATGCTTTTCCTTCAATTGCTCTTTCGATAGCGAGCTCTTTAGCGCGTTTCATAATATTTTCTATTGCGGCTCCAGAAATAAAATCGCTCCAATACATTTTTCTACTGCTGCCACTTCGCAAGGTTAGTACCAACACTTCTTGTTCTGGATTCCGCTTGAAAAGAATATCTAGAAAAGGTTCAGCCATTTGGTCGAAATCGTCATGCTCCCGTGGCAAACCGTCTTTGAGATAAATACGCAAAATTTGTTTGCATTCTTCTCGATCCGGCCGTTGGACTTTAATTTTCCTATCGATTCTACCGGGGCGAACAATAGCAGGGTCTATTAAATCGGGCCGGTTGGTTGCCAGAATGACAACAGTATCTCGTAAGGATTGAATTCCATCCATTTCAGCACAAAACATTGGAACTACTGTATTGCTGATGTTTGACCCTCTCCAAGCCTGCCGAATTCCTAAAATGGATTCCGCTTCATCAATGAATATAAAAGGTATCTGCCCTTTTTCTTTATAGTCTCTGGCCTTTTTGAAAATTTCGCGAATTTTTCTTTCAGACTCGCCGAGCCACATATTCAAAATTTCAGGACCTTTCACATGAATGAAGCGGCCTTGTAATTCGGAGTTTTTCTGTTCAGAAAGTTTGCTGATGACTTCAGTTAAAATAGCTTTCCCCACGAGAGTTTTTCCGCAACCCGGCGGGCCATAAAAAAGAAAACCTTTCGGCACCTGGTAGTCCATTTGCTTTAAAATTTCTTCATGCAACAAAGGATATTCCAGAACTTTTTGGATTTCTTTTTTAACCTTTTCCTGTCCGCCTACCTGTGACCATGCAACCTTTTTAAAATCGTCTTCGATCAGGGTTTGCGATTCGCGTTTTGGAATTTTTCCAAGAATAACTCTTTGGTTCGTATCTAGAAAAACTTCTTCACTTTCTTTTAATGAAGATGGATCAAGATCTGCATGGGATAGAACAATGGTTTCAGCATTTCCGGTGGCGGTCTGTACCAGCCATTGTCCCCCTTGAAGTTTGCCAGAAATTCTGGCCATGGGCCCCTGTATAGGTAGAGGTAGTTTAGCAATGGCTACAAATCCTTCATTAAGAGCTACTTGATCTCCCGTTTTTAATCCCTCCTCTTGCATTAGTTCGGGGACGACTGCGGCTTGATACTCGGTGCCTCCTGATACAATACGGACAAGTCCATTTTCGCTTTGACCCAGAATGGTTCCAATTCGGTGCGCTGGTGATTTTAGTTTTTCAATCGCCTCTTCAAGAGTTTTTATTTTTAGAGAATATTGCTCTGCCATCTGCTGAGCCTGAAACAGAGCATCACGCAAATCCAAGACCTTTTCCTGTAATTGGGGTTGTTCTGAAGTTTCATCCAGCATCTGGTCGACCAATTCAACTATGTGGGTCTTATCGCCCATTCTTAAATCCTTTATTTTAAATTCGAACCTTAGTATGACTATTTAAATGTATAGGATATTATACCCACGCCAACAATCATAGTAAACGATGCTGTCGGGAATTATTTTACGTCTCATAACCAGGCAGTAATATTTCGGATTTGGCTCAGGGCACCTGGGTGTAAACCTTGCTACCACGCCTAAACAGCTTAAATAACGGCACTTTTCCTGCTACACCAATAAAATTTATTAATAAATATTAATATTTGTCTCCCTTTTAAAATAAACAGATCTGGTATAATGGAAGCATGCAAACTCAAAAAACACTCCAGGTTCTTATTTTCTTCATTGCAGGGGTCCTTATTCTCCCATCTTTTTTATTTGCAAATTCCTTTAATCAACTGGTTGAACAAAAACAGATTTTGAAAAACCGGTTTGGCATTGAAACGTTAGAGTGCTTCCCCTTTACAAAGGAAATAGGTTTCACAGAGGATCAAATACCACTGATTGAAAAATGTTTACAGGGAGTCACTACACTGAAGGAGGCACTCGCTCAGATTGGTAATGCTGATTATAAAGAGGTGGGGATCAGTAATCGTTTTCTGAAAACTGCCGGCTTTCATACCATTTTAATTGATTGGAAGGCTTCGCCATCTGAATTAGTTCGTTTTCTAAATCATCGTCTCAATACTGAGGAACAATTAGAATTTCTGGATAAAATTCGCCTATTGAAAAAGAAGATTGCCAGCAGAGGGATAGTTAAGGAATTCTATTGCTCTAAAGAAATCTCAAATACAGATTGTCTGGCAGGCTATAAAAACCTCGTTGCTGTTCGTGTTCCTCCAACGAAAAAAATAACAGGTTGGCATGAGATTATGATTACCCATTCCTCTTCTTCATCGGACAAACCCAATAAACTTGTTTTGGGGTTTAATGAATTGCCTGCCGAAATGGAAAATCGGATTTTGAAAGACCCTTATGAAACTTGGAAACCAAAAAAGAAAATGTATGAGGCCATTCAAGAAAAATATAGCAAAGCGTTCAAAGAGAAACTTCAGTTGGAAAATTTCATTTGTGCCGCCGAAATCACTCTAAGAGAATGTAAACAGGGAGCCGTTAACTTATTCAAAGCTAGTCAATCCACCGAATTTCGTATGCGTTACTGGGGGCAAGTGATTCTAAACCGTTATAATACTTTTATAGAAGATGACTTCAATGCGCAGATCCGTTTCGACCTTCCAGCGGAAAAAATCATTGAACATTTTTCTCGCAAACCCATAAAAACCCAGGCTGCAGAGAATACAACCCTAGCAGTAAAATTAGAGAAACAGACAAAAAATAATGCTTCCAGGTTACGAGCAGTTTGTGATCTCCAGGGCCTATCTTCTGCTCTTTGCGCCAAAGCTTTCAAAACCTTTATTCGATTTGTAAAAACCCATCGCGACTATAAAGTTGCTTTGCCTTGGGATACCCTAATGTTTATTGACGGGACTCAAATTGCTCGGGTCAATTTCGCTCTCAATTCAAGTTCCCAATCCACCTACCTCTATATTGATGCCAACAGCAATGACCAACAGTTTTCCAATTTTTTGCAAAAATTCCGATCCGAAAATTAAGGTCTGCGGATAAATTATTCCGTGCTCATAGTAGTCGATTACCTTAGATCTCTTCGATCCTTGAAATCAGGTGGATGATTGATCGTGTGCAACCTAGTAAATCTGGGATCGATAAACTCTCTCCCGGCTCATGCATTTTGGCATCTGGATCGTAAGCTCCTAAGCATAGGGGTTGAACATCTCCCAGAGCCCGCATCAGTTTTTCAACGAATGGAATAGTACCTCCACATCCATATAGGCAAGGTTTCTGATTAAACCCCTTCTCAAGTGATTCAAGCATCAATGGAAACACAGGATGAGAAATTTCTGTCATCCAAGGAGAAGCTCCTTTATCTTCCTTAATACTCAACCCATACCCTGGAGTAATATTCTTCAAAAGATAGTTTTTTAAATTAACGGCAGAGACTTTATCTTTGTTTCCTGGGGCCAGGCGAAGCTCAACAAGTGCCTTTGCGGATGGGTCGTCATATAGGCGAGGTTCTAACTTCTGATCCACAAAAAGTGATTGGACTTTTATCCGGCTATAGGAGACCAGCTTTTCCAACTCGGGATGTAAGGTCCCATCAGCAGAAATCAAATGATCGATCATTCGTGCTAGTTGAATCTCTGGAATCGGCACGGGACCACCATTCACTCCTGAGTGGGGATCCTTAGATGCTGATTGCAAAATAAGATCAATGGTAGCCGGCGAATTACTGACAGCATTTACTATTAAATTTAAATTGAACGAATTTTTTTCTTTTAAAATAGCTTTGATTCGTTCAGAAAGAATGACCGAATCATTTGTTTCTAAAAAGTTCAAACGGGCTCCGGCGGTTCCGAGAATAACACTGCCTGATACGCGGTGACCCGGGCGAGCATTTACAAAAGAGGTGCGTAGTTGCGCAATCAGAATGGAAGCAATATCTTCCGATACTGTAAGATTGGTTGCTTGCAGCATTCCGGCGGTTTCTCTAAGCGCATTTACCGAAGTGGGGACAAAGGAATAGCCTTTTCTTTCATCCTCATTGACAGGTTGGTCAGACTCGGAGATCTCTTTGATAGCAAGTGAATGATCATCTTTAATCAGTGTTGAAAGGAGTTTGTATAATGCAGTTTGTTCGTCAATAGAAACCTCCTCAGAATTTTTCTCAACAGTGATTTCCATCTGGACAATTCCCCGAAGGGAAGTTGTGAGGCCCGGTATACCCTGAGCAGGATTTACCACATCGGTAATTACAACGTAATCAATACTAGAAAAAAATGCTTTATTCTCATTGATTTGATCGACCAAACTATGAGAGCCGCTCTCTTCTTCAGTTTCAAAAATTACTTTTATATTGCAAGGAAGCTGGGAAAAATCGCCTTCCAAGGCACCTTTTACTGTTTGCATGAGCGCATCGATAGACATTCCAATGGAAATAACGCCACTCAAGTCATCCGCTGCTCCTCTTCCATACGCACGAGATCTGTCTTCGTTCCACCTCAATTGAGTTGGTGCAATTCCTCCCCACTTTTCAAATTTTTCGTTGTCCATATAGGGTTGTTTGTCTAAATGCGCATAAAAAAGCAGTGTGGGCTTTTCTTCAGCGGCAAAGATTTCTGCCATAAGAATTGGAAACGGATGTTTGCTCTTTGAATCATTTATCGATACCTTTGACAACCCTATTTTTGTCAGGTATTTTTTCGCGCATTCTAGAATTTCCTTCATATCTGAGGGGACGGTTCTATCCCCTTTGAATTCATTAACTCCAAAACTACGGCTATCAATACTAACCATATCTTCCAGTACTTTTAAATGCTCGTTCACCAGCTCACTACCCACGTCAATTTTTTT
>CAZMBO010000057.1:0-8492 GCA_964564655.1 uncultured Nitrospina sp.
AAAACTATTTGTTTAATTTCTACTCGGTCAGATTCATATGCTATTGTTGCAATTTGGTACTTATTCTCTTCTTTTGGTATCAATTTACCTTGATACTGATCCAAAGCCGCACTTAAAGCACTCCATTCTAAAAAAAGTAAAAACTGGCTCTCTGTATCACACAACTGAAAAATATTAATTAAATCGCTGAATTCTAATTCAGATAAAATGTCAACCGGCTTACCGATGCAATAATCACGAAAGCCTGACCCGCCATCAATTTCTTTATCGCAAGTCATTTTGGAATATTCAAAACTCAACAAATGATCTTTGCTATCTAATACGATACTTATTTGTGATTTCGTATCTTTACAAGGCATGTTTATTTGGGAGTTATATTCATGCTAATATCAATAGCTGCTGCGGAATGTGTTAAGGCACCTATTGATATGAAATCGGCACCTATGTTTGATATTTCCGCCAGCCTTTCATAAGTAACCCCACCGCTGATTTCTATTTTAGCTTTTCCATTTATCTTATTAATGGCCTGTTTCATTATTTCAATACTCATATTGTCCAGCATTATGACATCGACTTTACTGTTGAGCGCTTCTTCGACCTCTTCCATAGTCTTTACTTCAACTTCAATTATATTATCTATTGCAATTTTTTCTTTTATTAATTTTACTGCCTCAGTTATGCCACCTGCTACTTCAATGTGATTGTCTTTAATCAACACTTGATCATACAGACCAAACCGATGATTATTCCCACCACCACATAGCACTGCATATTTTTCAAACACTCTCAAACCAGGAGTAGTTTTACGAGTGTCTAGAATTTTAGTTGGTTTTGCTTTTTTGACATACCTGTTAGTCAATGTAGCGATTCCGCTTAACCATTGTAATATATTTAAGGCGCTTCTCTCCCCTTCAAGCAACGAAACCACATCACATTCAACCTTAATAATAGTTTCTTCTGCATTAACTTCATCACTGTCTTTAAATTTTTTAGAAGAGAATTTAACGTCGGGAGCAAGCTTTTTGAAAACAGCTTGAAAAATATCCAATCCACATAAAATCATTGGCTCGCGGGCGATTACTTCAGCAACTGCCAATTTCCCCTTAGAAAAAATATTTCTCGTGGTGATATCACCATTCTCTATGTCTTCTTTTAAAGTGCTTTCAACCAGCGCCGCAATAGATGAGTCTTTTAATATAAAATTCATTAGTTTTTAGAAATAATTCTATTTTTGCTTAAAAGCGCTTAAATATTATTTGTATAATTATTTATGGCTATTGATATATTATTATATAACCTTATATTATTCAAAATGGCTTATTTTTTTACCCTCCCGTTTGAATAAAACAGTTCCACAGTTCTTTTAACGAGGTTTAAGGGATGATCATATTAATTTAACACCTATCTCCGGATTGTAATATTTAGATATTTATAATGAATAATATCCTCCCTAAAACCAGTTTATGCGCAAAACTTTTACCAAAATCCCAAGATGGGATTCGTTTTTCAGACAATTATAAGGATTCACAAGAAGCTAACTATGAAATTGTTGAACCAAAAACTAATAAGGTTTGGGGTTATGTGAGTATTGACAATACCAAACGAGGACCAGGCTTGGGAGGCATTCGTTTGGTCCAAAACGTGAGTAGTAACGAAATTAAAAGATTATCTCGTGTTATGACTCTCAAAAATAGTGCAGCCTGTTTACCTTATGGTGGTGGTAAATCTGGTTTGCTACTCAACGAACCAATTCCTAATCTTAACCCAAACTTAAAAAAAGATCTGATGAGGATGTTTGCGGAGGCTATATTTGATCTGAAAAACTACGTGCCAGCAGCTGATATGGGAACTAACGAGAATGACATTCAAATTATTTACGAACAGCACGCAAAAATATTACAAAAAAAAATCCATGATAGGGGTGGAGCTGGTCGCCCTGTTGAATATGGAGGAGTTCCTATTGACATATGGGAGCTGACTGCTCATGGGCTGTTTGCAGCGGCGCAAACTCTTGAAATTTTGTTGGATGATTTTAAACTATTGAATTCGAAAATAATTATTCAGGGCTTCGGAAATGTCGGTTGTCCAATAGCCGTAAAATTAGCTCAAAAAGGTGCAGTAATAATAGGTGCATCTGATATTAACTGTGCATTGTGGGATCCAAAAGGGTTGGATTTGAATGAGCTTTGCAAGATCAGGGAACTCAATGGGGGATTAAGTCTGTATTCAAAAGGTGTAGAAAAAAGGTTCGGTCCTGAAAAACTGGATTGGTTACTAGAAGCACCTTGTGATATTTTAATTCCCGCTGCGAGACCTGATGCAATCACCTCTAAAAATATAGATCGAATTAACTGCCGTGTTATTCTTCAAGGCGCAAATTCCCCAAGCAGTAAACCTGTTGAGTATTATTTAAAGCATCGTAGAAATATTTTATCATTAACAGATTTTATAGTGAACGCAGGTGGGGTTATCGGATGTGCCGTTGAACGTAGAATATTCAAGAACAGTGATTATGCGAATAAAGTTAAGGCAAATGGAACTAGAATTTACACAGAGAATCTTATCTTTGATACGATTTCTAAAAATGTGCAAGAAATATTCAAAAGAATGAAGGAGGATTATATCTTTCGAGATGTTGCTACGGATTTGGCACTTGAACGCATAAATACTCAGGAGGTTTGGCTTTAATTTTTTCTATATCGTCAATGACTAAAATTTTTAAGGATTGATGGACTGAATTTCTTGCATTATCCGTCCCGCGCCCATTTCAATAAGTTCATCGCCCATTTTTCTACCCATAGCGACCGCATTAGTTTTGATGTCAGTCAATTCTTTTTTATATACAGTTTTCCCATCAAGGCTTGCTACTAGGCCTGTTAAAGTAATTTGATCAGCATCCAGTGTAGCAAAAGCTCCGATAGGAACGTTACATCCACCTTCTAATTGACTCACGAGAGCTCGCTCAGCATCAAGTGCGTAGTGAGTATCTTCATCATCCATATCAGCAAGCAGTATTTGATTTTCAACATCATTTTTACGAGCTTCTATACCCACAGCTCCTTGACCCATTGCAGGCAATAAAATATCTGATGGAATAATTTCTGTAATTCGATTATCCCAGCCTAGTCGAATAAGACCTGCCGCAGCTAGGATAATTGCGTCCAATCCTTCTGTGTCTAGTTTTTTTAATCTTGTTTCTAAATTTCCACGAAGGGGAATCAATTTAAAATCGGGGCGATAATTCAATAATTGAGATATTCGGCGCAAACTTCCCGTACCAATTTTTGCTCCTTTTGGAAGGTCTGCCAGTTTAATATCATTTCTTGATATTAAAGCATCGAAAGGATTTTCCCGTTTAACAACGCATGCAATACAGAGATTTATTGGGAAAGTTATTGGCATATCTTTCATACTATGAACAGCAAAATCCACGTCACGATTTAAAAGTCCCTCTTCAATTTCTTTAACAAATAGGCCTTTTCCACCAATTTTAGCCAAGGGCACATCTTGAATCTTGTCACCGGATGTTTTAATTATTTTGATATCTACAGTCAGGTCAGAGTGTTGTTTTAGAAGCAAGTCTTTAACCCAATTAGCCTGCCATAAAGCCAAAGGACTACCTCGGCTTCCAATTTTTACTTTACGAATTACCATTTAATCGTCCAGATGAAATAGGTGCCGAATGGCTTTAAGGTAAATATGGCCGTCTTGAGATTGAGTTTTCTTTTTTAAGTTTATCGTGGGCTTGTGGAGAATTTTATTGACGAGAGAATGAGTTAATTGTTGTATTGCGTCTTTATCTTCAGAAGAAAGGTGATCCATGTTTTTAAGGGTTTTATCAACTTCTAATACTCTCATATCTTCTGCGCGGTTTCGCATTTCTACAATAGTTGGGACCGCATCCAATGTTGAGAACCAGTTATTAAATTTAGTAACTTCCTGTTTGATGATTTCCATTGCGTTTTCTGCTTCTTTTTGCCTTTCCTCCATATTAGCATTAACTACATTTTGCAAATCATCAATATCATACAAATAAACATTTTCTAGTTCATTTACTTCTGGGGCTATGTCCCGCGGCACAGCAATATCTATAAGGAATATAGGTTTATTTTTTCTTTTTTGGATCGCAGCTTCCATCATTTCCTTATGAATAATAAAATTAGGTGCGGCTGTGGAAGTAATAATTATATCAGCCCGGTACATTTCTTCTTTAAAAGATTTAAAGTCTAGAGCACAACCATTTAAACTTTGCGCAAGGGAGGCTGCTCGCTCATAGGTTCGACTCGCCACATAAACAGTTTTGACACCGTAAGAAATTAGATGCTTAGCGGCAAGTTCGGCCATTTCACCCGTACCAACGAGCATTACTGAGTGGTTTTCCAGATCTTCAAAAATTTTTTTAGCCAATTCCACCGCAGCAGAACTGATGGATACCCCTCTTTCCGATATACCTGTTTCTTCACGAACTTTTTTAGCAACATTGAAGGCTTTTTCAAATAACTGGTTTAAAACCATTCCGGTAGAGCTGAATGAAAGCGCTGTGTTATAGGCATCCTTTACCTGCCCTAATATTTGCGCCTCTCCCAGCACCATTGAATCGAGACTAGAAGAGACTCGAAACAAATGCTCTACGGCCTGATTGTCGCGATAACTGTAAAAATACTGATCAAGGTTCCCACGAGGGATGCCGTGATAATCACAAATAAAGTTCTGCAGTAATTGAATGCCTCGATCGTTATTTTCTACTCTTGCATAAATTTCAACTCGATTGCAGGTTGAAAGGATGATGTTCTCAGTGATTTCAGGGCTGGACACTAATTGCTCCAGAGATGCCTCGAGTTTAACCTGGCTAAAAGCCAGTTTTTCCCGAATCTCTACAGGTGTAGTCTTGTGGTTGACCCCTACTAATATTAAATTTGGTCCTGAAGTCATGTGCTAGATATGTAGAAAATAAGATCCTATAATAGCGAAAAAGCCTAAAATCACACCTTGCGCAGCTTTTTTCCCCCTAAGCCCTGTAACCATTCTGCCAAAAAATACCAAGCCATAAATCACCCAGACCATTACCATGGGCATTGTTTTTGCTAAATCCCAAGAGAAAAAAGCCTGATCCATTTTTGTATTCCATATCGACCCTGTCATAAAGCCAAGCGTGAACAAAGGAAAACCAATCGTGATAACTTTACAGTTAAGATTATCCAAAACTTCCAATGAAGGCATACGAAAATACATGATGCCGAGTTTTTTAGTTTTAACCTGATGTTCCTGAATTAAATACATAATTCCAGCTGCAAATGCTATTGAGAATGCGGCATATCCTATGATCGATAACGTTCTATGCAAAGTTAGCCAGAATCGCACCTCAGCCTCAGGAACAAGGCCCGCATCCTTCGATAAAAATATCGAAATCAACATCACAAAAAAAACAAGAGGGATGACGAATGCCCCTAAATCCTTTATTTTGTATTTCCACTCCGTCAGAACATAAATAACAACCATAAACCAAGCAAGAAACATAGCCACCTCATAAGAGGTGGTATAAGGGCCATGCCCCGTCAAGCTCGATCTGATTCCTATAGAAATAGTTTGAGAAATCAAACCTATAGCTACCATGCCACCTGCCAAGGTTGAGACGAAGGGGCGCCGGTATACTAAATATACGAAATACCCTAAAGAAGCCACCAGATAACTTAATAATGCGATATTAAAGGAAATTTTATCCATTAGCCTTGAGCTAGGGGAAACGACACACATAATAAAAAGGTTAATTCATCGTAACATTTTGTTTTATGGGATTCAACGCTGAGTTCCTACTTTCCATGAATAGGAAAATTAATGGAATTTAGGCTCTTGGAGAGAATGAAATCACGGCTTATTGCCATTGATCGGGAGGTTTTGTGGAATCTTTGCTTTTTAGGACTTCCTTCAACTCAACCATGAATTCGTTCACGTCTTTGAAGGAGCGATAAACTGAAGCAAAGCGAACATAGGCAACATCATCCAGATTATAGATTTCCTGAATGACTTTCTCGCCCACCTTAACAGCATGGATTTCTTTTTCTCCAAGCTCCTGAAGATGATGTTCAACCCGATCGACGAGATCTTCAATATCTTTTGTGCTTACCGGACGTTTCTGGCAGGCTTTTCTAACACCCGAAATGATTTTTTCACGGTCAAATTCTTCTCTACGACCATCCTTTTTAATCAATAACGGGAGTGAGTGCTCTAATTTTTCATAAGTAGTGAAACGGTCAGTGCAACTCAAACACTCCCGCCTTCTACGAATAACATCGCCTTCTTTATTCAAACGAGAATCTATGACCTTATTTTCCATTCCAGAACAACCGGGACATTTCATTTGCTATAATCTATTTATTGGTTAGCTCAAAATGAAGAGGAAACTGATCACAAAGATCATGTACCCTTTTTCGCGTTTCTTTATGAAATGTATCATCCTCAATTTTATCTAAAGTTTGAATGATCATTCCTCCAATTTGTTCCATTTCCTTTTCTTTCATCCCGCGGGTAGTAAGCGCGGGGGTCCCGATACGTATCCCAGAGGTAATAAATGGACTCCTTGTCTCAAAAGGAACCGTATTTTTATTGACGGTAATCCCTGCTTTTTCCAAAGCCGCTTCCGCGTCTTTTCCGGTTATATCCTGCGGTCGAAGATCGACAAGCAATAGGTGAGTATCTGTTCCACCACTGACAATTTTAATCCCATTATTGCTGAGAAACTGGGCTAGATATTTTGCATTTGCAATTACCTGTTTCTGGTAAGACACAAATTCGTTGCTAAGAGCTTCTTTAAAGGCGACTGCTTTTGCAGCTATCACATGCATTAGCGGCCCCCCTTGAATACCCGGAAATATTCTTTTATTTACTTCCTTAGCATATTCTTCTTTACAAAGAATCATTCCGCCTCGAGGTCCTCTCAGTGTTTTATGGGTTGTGGTAGTAACAAATTCAGAGTGAGGCACTGGGGTGGGATACAATCCTGCAGCCACGAGTCCGGCAGGATGAGCAATGTCGGTCATTATTTTTGCGTCTACTTCATCTGCAATTTCACGAAATCTTATAGGATCTATAATTCTGGGATAGGCACTAGCCCCAACAACAATAACTTTTGGTTTATGCTCTATTGCAAGTTTTCTAACTTCGTCATAGTCGATGAGTTCTGTCTCTTCATTAACCCCGTAGGCAACGACGTTATAGGTATAACCGGAAAAGTTTACTGGGCAGCCGTGTGTAAGGTGACCCCCATGAGAAAGGTTCATGCCTAAAATAGTATCTCCTGGGTCAAGCAGGGTATGGTATACCGCCATGTTGGCTTGCGATCCCGAATGCGGTTGAACGTTTGCATGATCGGCAGAAAATATTTTTTTAGCTCTTTCAATTGCCAGGTTTTCAGCAACATCAACAAAATCACAACCTCCATAATAACGTTTGCCGGGATAGCCTTCGGCATATTTATTCGTCATAACAGAACCTTGTGCTTCCTGAACATCGCGGCTAACAAAATTCTCAGACGCAATCATCTCAAGGGTGTTATTTTCCCGTTCTGTTTCGTCTTTTATAGATTGAGCAATTTCTGGATCAAATTCAGCAAGTGACAATGTAAACTCCTCCTTAACTAGCAAGTTGCTAGCGGGTTTAGTCCGATGATTTGGTTTTTAATTTAGCATCTATATTTTTGATTTTATCAAGACGTCTTTGGTGACGCCCGCCTTCAAATTCGGTATTTAACCAGGTGTCTAAAATTTCTATAGCCAAGCCAGGGCCTATTACGCGACCACCCATAATAAGGATATTAGAATCATTGTGCTCACGACTCATTTTAGCTGTATACACATCGGAGCAAAGGGTTCCACGAATTCCAGGAAACCGGTTAACAATAACGGACATTCCTATTCCAGTCCCACAAATAAGGATACCCCGAACAAATTTTTTATCAATAATAGCTTCAGCAAGTTTAATTCCATAATCTGGATAATCTACAGGATCTGTACTAGGAGCCCCAAAATCATCAACCACCCAGCCTTTATTTAGCAGGAAGGAGACAATACTTTTTTTAAGGTCAAATCCTCCATGATCTGAAGCAATGGCAATTTTTTTCATGACTATTTTAGGAGAATATTTTGTAAAAACTATTTAGACTGCATTTTCTAGGAGTGAGCAATTGGTCGTTTTTTCCCGGCAGGGCAATCCACTGAGGGTATTTTAACCTAAAATTCATACTAAATAAACATTCGATTTTGTAAGCCTTAATAACTAGAAGATTATAGAAAGTCTTATTGATTGAATTAATAAAAAAATAAAACTAAAATATAAAAGGATAAACATTAGAAAAACCAACCCCTTATCTTGAATCTTCCTATCAAAACACGATACAGCTCAGAAACCCAAACAATTATCTCTATTCTCTTTTTTTATTTTTTTTTCTGTTTTCCTCTGGCCCAGGCATATTTAAAAAACAACAACTTTCTTTATAA
>CAZMBO010000057.1:8592-10807 GCA_964564655.1 uncultured Nitrospina sp.
TTAGCCAACTTTTTATTACAGGTTATGTATTGAATGGCTTGGTTAAGAACAATGTCGTAGCCATTCCAGGAAATGGAGTTTTATATAGTACAATTAACCTAGACTTTGGAATTGGTTTTTTAGCGTTGGGGATAATTTCTGCAGGTTTGGTCAGATTTACCGGTTCTTTAATCCCAGCAATATCGTTTAGTTTGGGGTGTGCCTTTGCTAAAATCTTAATACTAACAAACTACCCCCGCCTAACAACAATTCTTGTTTTTCTAAATTAATTTATCTGGTCGCTTTCCGAGCTTTTTTTGCAGCTTTAGCAGCGGCTTTTCTCTTTTCAGCTGCTATTTTTGCAGCCTCTTTAGCAGCTTTTCTGGCTTCCGCTTCTGCCTGCATTTGTCTAAATGCCATTTCTCTATTTTTTGGATCCTCAAAAAACCGTGAAACCACAATTCCAAATTCATAAAGCGCATATAGAGGAAAGGCCAGAAGAACCTGAGTAATAATATCAGGAGGCGTTAGGACGGCAGCTAAAGCAAAAGTGCCGAGAAATGCCCACTTCCTATATAACTTCATTTTTATAGTATTAATAACGCCAAATTTGGTCAGGAGAACCATCAACAATGGAGTCTGAAAAGCAAACGCAAATGCCATAATAAGCTTAACAACAAATGAAAAATAAAAGCCTATAGTCACCTGCATCTTCCAGTAATTGGATCCGTAGGCTAATAAAAATTTAAGCCCAAGTGGGAGCACCAGAAAGTAACAAAAAATGCCACCAAAAAGAAAAAAGGCGGTTCCAAAAAATACAAACATTGCCGTGATTTTCTTTTCCTTAACCTTTAATCCGGGTGCAATGAACCCCCATAAATGGTAAAGAATCCAGGGCATCGAAATGAACACTGAACCCATAAATGAAACCTTCATATTTGTAAAGAAAGGCTCTGTCGGGGTAATGAAAGTTAGATCTGCAAACTGCTTAGGAAGTGGGTCTTCTAGCCATAATAGAAAAAACTCTATGAAGTAAAAACATAACCCAAAGAAAAATGCCACAACAATACCCACCTGTATCACCCTATCCTTAATTTCTATTAGGTGATGGCTTATGGGTACTTTTTCAGTAAAATTTACTTCTTTAACCAAATTTATTCTCGCCTGAACCCAATTGGATCAAAAAAAAGCGCGGAATCCTGAAGTAATACGGTTCCCGCAACAATTTGTGTTTGCATGAGTTATTTTATTATTGTCAATATACTCAATTGAATATGTAATTTCAATAGCCTTTCTGATTGCTTATTTTTGAATTAAATATGTCAAATTAACACATCATCAATGGGGCTTACCCTACTCCAAATTGATATGTATTGATTCAAAAATATAAATGAGGGATAATACCCGAAATTTAGAGATTAGGAGCATTCATTCCCCTATAATCTCAAAAAAAAGGATCCTGGATGGCGAAGGATCTCTTATTCAAGGTTTTATGAGAAACTCTGACCAGGAAGTAACCGGCATCCGAGTGTTGGATATTTCAGAAGAAGGCGCTAAGGCAATTGAAGCTATGTTCAATCAGGTGATCGAAGAAATTAACATACAAGAGACCTCAATAATAGATATCCGGATTACAGATAATCATTGCTTTTTATTATTGGGTGAAAAAAAATAATTTATGCGCATTACTAAGGAATTTACAGAAACTCTCTCTAGAAGAGTTGTCCGCTCCCTTCTAGACAAAGATTTGATTATTTGGGAAGAAACAATAGAAAAATTAGAAACTATCGTTGCCGGAATTATTATAGAAGATTTGATGGTAGAAGATCGATTAAACGAAGAAGTGAAAACACTTCTAGAATCCAAAACAGAAGAGTATGAAAGAAGCATGATGGACTATGGCCGAGTATTCCAAATGGTCAAGTCAAAGTTAGTTCGAGAACGAGGTCTAATTTTATAGAAATCTATGAAAATAAGTAGAGATAAAATCAACCATATCAGCAGTCTCATTGTTAAAGATTTTTCCACGCGGGATGAATTGGACTACAAAGTAGATTTAAACGATTTGCGTTTAGATATAACCCGAACAATGACCGATATTTTGCTACTTGATGATAAGGCAGATAAAGAAGCTAGAAGAATCATGAATACTTATAAAAATGCTCCCCGCGAAGGTTCTCCTGAGTGGGACATTATATATCAGAAGCATTTCGATGAGTTTATGAATAAGCAGAGA
>CAZMBO010000058.1:0-10700 GCA_964564655.1 uncultured Nitrospina sp.
CATGCCGAACTTCATCTAATATTATCTATGATGGTTCCTGTTCCCTGGTTGGAACGAAATCCGACATATAAAGAAAAGCAGGACGAAGTAAAAAAAGTTGATATGAGCACTTATGGATTTCTAGGATATCCGGTTTTGCAGACAGCAGATATAGTTTTATATCGGGCTGACTTCGTTCCGGTGGGAATTGATCAGGCACCGCATTTGGAATTATCACGGGAAATTGTTCGAAGATTTCATCACCTGTATAAGAAAAATGTTTTTGTCGAACCAGCCGCAAAAATATCTAGCATCCCGAAGCTGAATGGTCTGGATGGAAGGAAGATGAGTAAATCATACGACAATGCCATTTTTCTTTCTGACAATGAAAAAGAGGTTGCAAAAAAAGTGAAGCAGATGCTGACCGATCCTGCCCGAGCTCGTAGAGACGACCCTGGTGACCCCGAGGTGTGTAATCTGTATCCTTTCCATAAAATTTATTCGCCTCAATCCATGCAGGATGAAGTAATGGAGGGGTGCCGTTCTGCCAAAATCGGTTGTGGTGATTGTAAAAACATGCTCACTCAAACCATGCTTGAAAATATGAGACCTATCATGGAAAAGCGTAGTGAGATTGCTAAAAAGCCAAAAGAAGTAGAAGAAATAATTGCCACGGGTACAAGGAAGGCTCAGTTGGTTGCCACTTCTACTCTCGATAGGGTGAAACAAGCAATGAAAATAAAATAGAAACTATGGAAATAAAAGACACACTCAATTTACCGGAAACAGATTTCCCCATGAAAGCTAGCCTCATTAAGGCTGAGCCACAAATGCTTGAATGGTGGGCAAAGGAAAAAATCTACGAAGAAATTCGCGAATCATCCAAGGGAAAGAAGAAATTTGTTTTCCATGATGGTCCTCCGTATGCAAATGGTCATATCCATATGGGGCATGCCCTCAATAAGATTCTCAAAGATTTTATAGTAAAGATTATGGGTATGAAAGGCTACGACGCAAGTTTTATACCCGGTTGGGACTGTCACGGGTTGCCCATTGAGCATCAAGTGGGTAAGAAGCTCAAAGAAAAAAAAATGAGTCTTGAAAAGAGTTCGATCAGAAAACAATGTCGTTCTTATGCTCAGGACTTTGTTTCCATTCAACGCGATGAATTTAAAAGATTGGGCATATTTGCAGATTGGGACAATCCATATCTAACAATGGACTATTCTTACGAGGCAACTATTGTTCGTGAGTTTGGAAAATTTGTAGAAAAAGGTATGGTCTATAAAGGGTTGAAACCGGTTCATTGGTGTACATCTTGCCGAACTGCTCTTGCGGAAGCCGAAGTTGAACACGCTGATCACACTTCTCCATCCATCTATGTAAAGTTTGAAATTAAATCTGGTGTTCCCAATTGTATGGGTGATCTAGGTAAAGTGTACATGGTGATCTGGACAACGACTCCCTGGACCCTGCCGGCAAATTTGGCAATTAGTTTACATCCCGAATTTCAGTATGTCGCGGTCGCTATAAATGATGAGGTTTTGGTGGTTGCAGAGGAACGACTGTCGTCATTGATATTGGAATGGGGTGCTAATGAATACAAAATTCTTGGAGTTTGTAAGGGCAAAGAATGGGAAACCGCGATATGCCAGCATCCTTTTATTAACCGTGATTCAGAAGTGATTTTAGGTGACCATGTTACGTTAGAGCAGGGTACTGGTTGCGTTCATACTGCTCCGGGGCATGGCCAGGATGATTATATTGTCGGGCTTAAATATGGCTTGGAACCTTATAACCCAGTAGATGACGGAGGTGTTTTTCATAATGATGTAGAACACTTTGCTGGAATGTTTGTTAGAAAAGCTAACCCGAAAATAATTGAAAAGTTAAAAGAAGATGGGTTTCTTATTCATAATGAAGATATACAACATTCTTATCCGCATTGCTGGCGTTGCCATCAGCCCGTAATTTTTCGTGCGACTAACCAGTGGTTCATTTCTATGGAGAAGGAAGAGCTGCGAAAAAATGCTTTAGCAGGGATCGAGCGTACAAAATGGATTCCAGATTGGGGCATGGGCCGAATTTACAACATGATTGAAAATCGTCCGGACTGGTGTGTTTCGCGGCAAAGGGCTTGGGGGGTTCCGATAACCCTGTGCACTTGTATCGAATGTGGTGAGTTGGTGGATGCTAAAAGAGTGTTTGAGTGCGCTGTAGAGGGGGTAAAAAAACAAGGTGCGGATTTTTGGTTTGAAACTCCTATTGAAGATTTGATTCCAAAGGGAACTAAGTGTGGAAAATGTGGTAGCGAAGAATTTAAAAAAGAAACCGATATTTTGGATGTCTGGTTTGATTCCGGGGTCAGTCATGCAGCTGTTTTAGAAAATAATGCCAATGAGAGTTGGCCTGCAGATTTATACCTAGAAGGAAGCGATCAACATAGGGGGTGGTTCCATAGCTCTTTACTTGAAGCTATTGGAACCAGGGGGAAGGAACCTTATAGATCCGTTCTTACCCACGGGTATGTAGTAGATGGTAAAGGAAAGAAAATGTCAAAATCTGCTGGCAATGTGATTGCTCCGCAAAAAATTATCGATCAGTATGGAGCAGAAATTTTGCGTTTATGGGTCGCTTCAGAAAATTATCGCGAAGATATTCGTGTTTCGAATGAAATACTAAAACGATTAACCGAATCCTACAGAAAGATACGGAATACATTCAGATATCTATTGGGGAACCTGCATGACTTTAATCCTGCACATGATAAGGTGCTGCTAGATTCACTGCCAGAAATTGACCGATATATTCTTAGTCGTTTCAATCTTTTAAGGGAAAAAATAATTTTAGCTTTCGAGAATTATGAGTTCCACACTTTTTATCATTCTTTTTCTAATTTTTGTGTTGTTGAACTCAGTGCATTTTATCTCGATATTTTGAAAGACCGGTTGTACACATTTCCTGAAAAATCTCAAGAGAGAAGGGCAGGGCAAACAACGCTACATATCCTGTTGATGGGGATGGTACGATTGATAGCGCCGGTATTAAGTTTTACCGCCGAAGAAATCTGGGGTTATCTTCCTAAAGGTAGTGCAAAGGAAAAAAGTGTTCACCTTTCTTCATTTCCTGCCAGTGAGAATGTTAAATTTGATGAAGAGTTAATCCGCAATTGGGAATTGTTGGTGGAACTTAAAGGTGAAGTGAGTAAAGCTTCGGAAGCGAGCCGCAGAGATAAAATAATCGGCCATTCCCTGGATTCTATTATTAGGCTGGAACTTCCTAAGGATATAAAAAAAATTGTCAGACAGTATTCTGAGGATTTGAAATTTTTATTCATTGTTTCTAAAGTAGAATTAGTAGATGCTTTGAGTGATAGTGAAAGAATTTATGTCAGCAATTCATTACCGGGAGTTAAAATATCAACTGAAAGGCATCTAGGTCAAAAATGTGAAAGATGCTGGCACTACTTTGATGTTGATTCCCACACTGGGGATAGCATGAATTGTCACCGTTGTCAGGATAATTTGAAAGTTGCCGGAGAATAAATTTGAGAAATAAATATTTATTCTTATTTATAATCTCAAATGCGTTGATTCTCATCGATCAATACACAAAATTTATGGTTTCTCTGCATATTCCCTTAAACTACTCTGTTAATGTTGTAGCAGGATTCTTCAATTTAACTCATATTCGAAATTCAGGGGTGGCATTTGGAATTTTTTCAGAACAAAACTCCGAATTAAAACCTTATCTTTTGATATTTGTTTCCATAATTGCAATTATCGCTATTTTGATAATATTCCACCAAACAGAGAGGGAAAAGAAATTGGTTCAAACCGGTTTGGTTTTGCTTTTTAGTGGAGCCATAGGGAACTTGATCGATCGCGTTCTTCATAAAGAGGTCATCGATTTCATAGATATTTTTTTTGGAAACAAACATTGGCCAGCATTCAATATTGCAGACGCCTGTATTACCATAGGTGTGATGCTATTGGCAGCTGATATGTTAGTGAACAGTAAGCCGTTTAATTCCCCCGATAAAACTGCTTAAAGGAGAGGGTGGTGAGCCTAAAAATAACCGAAAAGCCTATCAAGGTGGTAAAGATAAGGCGGGGTTCAATAACCTTTCATAGTGTTTCTATTCAACAACTCCTTGCTTCTATAAGAAAAAAAGTTTTGCTAGGTAACGATGAAATTTCCGAGGATGGAAAAAGTTGGATCCGGGTTGATCGTCACTATCAATTGCGCAAGTTTTTTTCAAATGAAGCCTATAGAATCAAGGATTCGGAGTCGGAACTAGATTTAAATGGAGAGCATGAAAATTTGGAAACACAAGCGAATCTAGAAAACAAATTTCAAGAAGTTGCCAATCTTTTAAAAGATATTAATAATTAAGGCAAGGTGTTATCGGCTGGAAAAATCGATATTGTGAGCGACCTCGCTGTATTCCTTGAATTCTATAGGGTCTATGGTGGATGGATAAACAACGCTAACAAACCTCTCTGCAGCTTCAGAAGATCGATGTAAAGTTAAAGCGACGTCATCTTGAAAAATCATTGTGTGTAGGAAAGCATAGGGGTTTAATATTTCCTGTTTTGCTATGTAGTATAGAGTTCCTTTTTCGTTTTTTTTGACATATTCCACCAGATTATTAATCGCTTGTTTGCACTGATCTATTGACTGTGGCCGAACCTGATAACGAGCAGTCATTATAATTGGCATTGATTTGCTCCCATGCTTTTAACCAAAGCAAAAAAGTTGGCAGATAGAATCTGCTTCAATAAGCCCACAACCCATTTTATTATTGGACCATCTTACTTTTAGGGTAGCCATTATGGTCTAGTCTTTATAAAGGTAAGTAGAATTTGTTTGACATAGTTCAAAAATTATATCAAGAATTTATAATGGTATAAATATTATTAAAAAGAGCATGGTTGACAAATGAGTTCGCCTCTTTTCTTACTGGTAATACCGCAAAACCGGTTTTGTGAGCAACAACTTTTTGACTTAAAAGAAGTATTGGAAAGAGAATCCGGCAAGTGTCGTATTTTATCGAAATCCGGAAAAAAAGTTAAAGGTGAAGGGAAAACTCTTGTGCAACCAGATGGAATGTTAGTTGATTGGAATCGTTATTTGCAGGCAAAACAGAAATACGATGCAGTTGTCGTCATTGGTGGAAAAGGTTCTAAGAATACTATTTGGAATGATTCGATTTTGCCTCAAATACTAACAGATCATTTTAGAGCCGGTAAAATTTTGGGGGCGTTTGGCTTATCAGTTGTGGCACTAGCGCGTGCGGGTTTAGTTTCCCGATGCGAAGTTTCTGCCATAAACGATGAAGATTGTTTGAATGAACTAAAAGACGTTGGAGCCTTTCCTGAAGAAAAAAACCTAGTCGCCATCGATAGAATAATAACTTCAAATGCCTCTAATTCTGGAGAAATTTTCGGAATGAAAATTCTTGAGCTTCTGGAAAATAATTGAGCTTAATTGTTTTTCATGGCATGAGATGGTAAATCATAGCTGTTTAGCGATAGTTCGTGAAGGTCATGTCAATATTAAAATCTTTTTGTTTGAGGCTGGCTATGACAGATTGTAGGGCATCCTTATCCTTACTGGTTACCCTTACCTGATCCTCCATTATTTGCGCTTGTACTTTTTTTAGCCCCATAGTTTTGATATATTTTACGATTTCTTTTCCCTTATCCTGAGGTATTCCCTGTTGAATAGTAATGTTCTGTCTGACTGTATCTCCAGTCGCCGCTTCAACCTTTCCATAATCCAAGGCTTTGATAGATACCTTTCGCTTTACTAATTTTCCTTTTAAGATATCCAGCACAGAATTTAACTTGTGGGTATCATCAGAAAGAATTTTTATTTCTGCAGTTTTCATATCAATTTCAACTTGGCTTTTGCTGGCTTTGAAATCAAAACGTTGACGAATTTCTAGCATAGTTTGATTGCAGGCATTTTGAACCTCGGCAAGGTCTGTTACCGAAGCAATATCAAATGAAGAACTTTTTGATGCCATTTATAAATCCTTTATAAGTTTAATAATTTGCAATAGTAATGATAGTGATTTGTCTGGTAAGGTGTAGCCTATTTATTTGCCACAAGTATAATCTGATCAGAAAATTATTGTCCGAGAATATTACATGAATTTCAAAGGAAACCCTATTTTAATTGAGATGGCGGATCAATTGCCAGAAAGCTCGAAAGCATTTCAATTAATTACGACCTGCATTGACTATTCCATGATTATTGATCAAGTTAAGGAGGATTTTTATTGTTTTGCCGATCTTGAAAAAGAAAGGAAAAATGGCATGAAGGGTTTGGATATCCTTAAACAAAATGGATATGAAAAATTCCTTAAAGATTTGGAAGAGGAAGATCGGCTGAGAATATGTGGAGTCTTGCAAATGATAGCCGATCTTGCAAAAGAGTTAGATGATTAATCGGTTTTAACAACTAGGTGTCAAGTAGTAGTAACGGCAACATCTTAGTACACGACGGGTGTAATGGGAAGGTTGGGTGTAAATAGAGCGGAAAACCAAAAAGGGTTTGGAGTATTTTACTCCAAACCCTTTCTATTTTGGTAGCGGGGGCCAGATTTGAACTGACGACCTTTGGGTTATGAGCCCAACGAGCTACCAGGCTGCTCCACCCCGCATCGGTATCTTGTTCATTCACCACTAATACTTAGAAAAGCATGCTTTGTCAAGTCGACGATGGCATCGAAATGCACGTGGTAGAAAACTGGTCTTCACTCTCTGTGGAGATTAACGGATCGGCGCGAAATATTGATAAAAAACAGGCCCCGTCAGAGAACACTTCCCTTGACAGAGCCTGAAAAAATGGAACTAGAGATTTGCGTTTTTGCGGTCTGGATTGCGGAAAAGAGAAGTCTCGTTGCTCAGTTCATCTAAAGCTGGAAATGTTTCATCCGGGTGAATTTTCTTAGCTTTTTCCAGCAGTTCTTCTTCGGTTTCCTTATGATCTTCATTTGGAATACAACAATCTACAGGACAAACTTCCTGACAGGCCTCTTCACCATGAAACCCAACACATTCCGTGCAGAGGTCTGATTCTATTTCATAAAAATCCTCACCTTCGCTGATTGCTGTGTTAGGACATTCCGGCTCACATACTCCACAATTGATACATTCGTCAGTGATTAATGTAGACATCTTATTTTCCTTCTAATTAGTTGATAGTCAAAATACTTGTTATATAAAAATTAAAGAATTAATTTTCTAATTTGTTCGAAAGCTGTGCTTTTTCCCAGCGCTCGTAAGGTGCTCCAAACTATAGTCAATTACAGAGCAAGTCAAGAAAATTTTTTAGATCCCCCCTGAAATGAATTTTTACCTCTGAATATGTCAAAAACCATTAAATATGAGAGACTTGGGTAATAAATCATTTTTCAAAATAATCTCTGTTTTAAAGATTGTTTTTCATCCTTTTTAGTCTTTCTATTTGATATGATTTATTCATGTTTTTAAAAAAGATTCTGTTATATATTCCCTTCATTCTGATTCTTTTTCTTACCCAATCTTATTTTTGGGTACCTACCTACGATAAACAGGCGACCGGAAACCCTGCTAGATTGGTTAAATATGTTCAAGGTTCCGGAGGTGATGCTCAAATATTGAATCCAATTCTCAGCGCAGATACTACAAGTAGCACCATCAGCGACCTTGTATTTGATGGCCTTATTGATCTTGACAAAGACCTAAAATATCGTCCTCGGCTTGCAAAATCGTGGACGCAATATGAGGAGGCCTATTTAGCCATTAATACATCCTGGGTTTTATCTGGAGGGAAACTCGAAAAAGAAAGCGGTAACTGGCCGGAAATGCTAATAAAAGCTTTATCCCATAATAAAGAATGGAGTGAAAACCTTCGAAGTATTGAAGTCATCACCGAAAAGACAGTCGAAGGTGAAATTGAAAAAATTGGCTATACACTTAAACAACCCGCTAAGTTGAAATTCACACTTACGAATATCAATCAAGATTTTTTTACACCGATTAAAAATTTTCTCGGCAAAGATTATTTTAATAAATTTCCCTATAGAAAGTTTATTGAAGCAAAAGATCCAAATCAACAAAGGGAGCTTGAAAAGCAATATGAGAAAATCTTGCAAGTGACCGAGCATAACCCCGTCATCGTTTTTAACCTAAGGAAAGATGTTGTTTTCCACGATGGGCACCCTTTTGACTCGGGAGATGTCTTGTTCACCTATAACTCCATCATAAACCCGAAAGGCACGTCTCCGAGGAAGTCAGATTATGAGCCAGTTAAAACCGCAACCGTACTTGGGCCTCATAGAATCAAATTTACTTACAAGCGGCTATTTTCGCCGGCTTTTGGCTCCTGGGCCATGGGTATTTTGCCGGAGCATATCCTAAATGAAAACAAACTGAAACAGGAAGCAGAAAAGAGGGGGCGCGATCCTGAAAAATTCATTATGCGGGATAGTAATTTTGGTAGAAATCCGGTTGGCACTGGGCCTTTCAAATTTAAGGAGTGGAAGTCAGACGAAGTCATACGCCTGATGCGAAACGAGAATTATTGGGATGGGGCACCGGAATATGAAGAATATGTAATGCGTATCATCCCGGATTCGCTAACCCAAGAAATGGAATTTTATGCTGGTGCGATAGACAACTACTCTGTGCAACCACATCAGGTATCGAGATTTTCGAAAGAAAATAAATACCAAAGTTTTTCAAGCATAGGCTATTTTTATTCCTACATAGGTTATAACATTCGTAATCCGCTTTTTAAAGATATCGAAATACGTACTGCCCTCGGCATGGCAATTGACATTGATCCCATAATAAAATATGTCCTTTATGGCGAAGGTGAGAGGGTAACAGGGCCATATCCTAAAATTACCGAATGGTATGACCCCGATGTCAAGCCATTGTCTTACAATCCTGAAGCGGCAGTACAAATTTTAAACTCCAAAGGTTGGAAGAAAAATGCTGATGGATGGTTGGAAAAGGATGGCAAGGTGTTCGAGTTTAATTTCATAACAAACAGCGGAAACCTTATTCGCAAAAATATTTTAACGATAGTGCAAGAGAGTTGGCGCAAAATAGGGGTCAAATGCAACACACAACTATTCGAATGGGCTGTGTTTTTGAAAGATTTTGTCAATACATTAAAATATGATGCGTTGGTTTTAGGTTGGAGTATGGGCATAGACCCTGACCTTTATCAAATATGGCATTCCAGTCAAGCGGGACCTAAACAACTGAACTTTGTAGGTTATAAAAATGCTGAAGCGGACCGTCTTATTACCCGTATCCGTAAAGAATACGATAGATCTAAACAGGTGAAAATGGCTCGAGAACTGCATCGAATTATTGCACGAGATCAACCCTATACGTTTTTGTACGTGACGAAGTCGACACAAGTACTCGATAAAAAAATTATGATTGTTGAAAAAGAAGAAAATAAAAAAGAAAGATATTCGAAAATTTACCCCACCAAAGATGGGCGCATCAAGTATTATTTTAACCAGTGGAAAAAGCTACCTTCCATGCCGTCTTTTAGTGAAAATAATTAAAGTTAAAAATGAATTTTGGAATTATTGCCTCAGAAATATTCTCACTCAGGGTTTTCTGGCGTTGATATAAGGTTTTGATTAAGCCTTTAACTTTAATTTAATAGTTTATCGTTAAGTTATTGAATTTTAAGGCATATTTATTTTTATAATAGGCATAGCTGTATTTTTTGCACATTTATTTTTTTTCAGCGTAGGTAATGGCGTATGGAAGAAAATAGAAGCAAAGGCTTTGATTATTAAGTAGATTTGTTTATAATATTTCATCTTTAAAACCTTTCTATTTGAGATTTATTATGAGTATTGACGATAAAGAGTTGGAAGAATTTATGCCTGACCTGGAGCTGGAGTGGACCGATGAGGCCCAGACCCGTATGAAAAACGTACCGTTTTTCGTCCGTAAAAGCGTTGTCCGAGGAATCGAACAATATGCAAAGGATAAAAGCCTTGCAGTGATCGATGACGAGGTGGTTTCGCGTGCCAGGCAAGAAAGGGAAGGCGCCGCCATGGAAGCTGCTAAGCAAAAACGTGAGGCAGAACAGATGGCATCTTCTGGCGAAACTCCAACACAACGTCAATATGTTAGCTTCACTTTTTATAAACTCGACCCAACTTATCGGCGTCTTCCAAAAGATGAACGTGACAAAGGGATACAAGAGTTTATTGATGTTTTGGAAGAGTACGATAATTCTTCAGATATGATTCTTCTCTGCTATTCCATGGTTGGTCTGCGTGGAGATACCGATATTATGACCTGGAGAATTTGCTACAGTATGGAAGAGTTCCAGACCATGGCCACACGATTACTGCAAACAGGGCTGGGTAAGTACTTGAATGTATCCCATTCATATCTTTCTATGACGAAACGATCTATGTATATGGATTTTTTAAATCCGGAACATGAAGAAGATCGTACTCATATTATCCCGGGAAAGGCCAAATATCTTTTTATCTATCCCTTTGTTAAAACCCGCGAATGGTATCTGCTGACGCAATTCACCCGGCAGGGAATCATGGACGAACATATTTATGTCGGCAATAAATATCCTTCTGTTAAATTGAACACGACGTACTGCTTCGGTATCGACGATTACGAGTTTGTGGTTGCTTTCGAAACAGATTCCCCGGACGATTTTCTTGACCTAGT
>CAZMBO010000059.1:0-7810 GCA_964564655.1 uncultured Nitrospina sp.
CATCTAATATCAGTTTCTATTAAAAATCTGAAAGAGGAAAATCTACATGGCTAAATTGGCTGGAAGTGATGCAAAAATGATTAAATTGAACCCAGAATGGTCCGTTGAAAATGCGGCGACCACGCCTATAGAACAAGAACTATCGATTGATGACTATAAGGGTAAAAGGCTTATTATTACTCTACCGGGCGCTGGTGGTTTCTGTAATAAGGAATTCGATCTGGTTAAAGACAATGCTGATAAATTTAAAGCTGCCGGCGTAAATGAAGTCATTGTCGTTGTCGGGACAGATATTTTATCTAATGCAGGGAGAGGTTTGCCCAACCTACTTCAAGATGTAAATCAAGAGTTTGGAAACGCAAATAAACTGACTCTTGAAGGTGTAAAGAGTCGCTATCTCAATCGTGCGGTTATTGCTGTAGATGAAAATGGAGAAGAAGTGGCCAGGGAAAATGCAGAATTATTAGGCTGTAGAACCGTAGATTCCCTATTGGATGTTGCTAAAAAAGCTTTTTCCTAAAATTGTTTGGTATTTAAACTTCCCTGACAAAGAGTCAGGGAAGTTTAAATACCCACTATCCCTACCCTATTTTTCAGCTTATTTTTTATCAAGGGAAGTTAGAATAGATTTTAAATCCTGCTTTATATCTGCTTTCCATTCTTTGAAGCCTGCGCGATCGAATGCTATATCCAATTGAGTTTCTTTTTTCTTATTTTGTTTCAATTTTTTTCTAGCACCCGCAACTGTAAACTTTTCTGCATACAGTAGTTGCTTGATCTCAAAAACTCGCTCGATATCCCTTTTTTGATATAAACGTTGACCGGACTTGTTTTTTTTTGGTTTAAGAGACTCTATTTCTTCCTCCCAATACCTGAGAACGTGTTGTTCTACTCCGGCAAGCTCAGCAACCTCGCCTATTTTAAAAAATAGTTTGTCAGGAATCGGAGGTGTTTTCATGTTTTTCCTGATTTGTAGAAGCCAGTAGTTGTTTGCTGGGTTTAAACGTCAAAACAGTACGGGGGTTTATTCGTATTGACTCTCCCGTCTTTGGATTTCGCGCATTGCGAGCATTTTTTCTTCTTAAAACAAAACTGGCAAACCTTGAAATACGAACATTTTCCCCTTGCGCTAGACGGCTCTTAATTTCTTCAAACAAAAAATCTACAGCTTGAGCGGCTTCTTGCCTGGTAAACCCTACTTTTTCATAGACAAGATCAACAATATCTGCCTTGACAAGGGTACCATTCGAGTCTGCTTTATTCAATATAATCACCTCAAAATGAAGATCTAAAATTAACTTATAATTAGTGAAGAATCAATGTTTCTCTTCAAAGTTCTGATTTGCAGCATCAATAATTTTCTTCATAAGATGATCAGGAACATCTGCATAGTGGTCAAACTCCATAACAAACATCCCTCTTCCACCCGTCAACGAGGTTAGATCCGCTGCATAATTCAAAACCTCTGCCATGGGAACATGCGCACGAATTGTTTGTACTTCTTCTGCAGGGTCAATTCCTTGAATTTTTCCACGTTTAGAATTCAAATCTCCCATGACATCTCCCACCTGATCGTTAGGAACAACAATTTCCATATTCATAATTGGCTCAATAAGTATGGGTTTGCAATCCGGTATACCCTTTTTAAAACCCAGAGAACCTGCAATCTTAAAAGCCATTTCTGAAGAATCAACATTGTGGTATGAACCATCATAAAGACTGATCTTCACGTCGACCATAGGGTAATGCGCAATAACTCCACCTGCCATTGCCTCCTGGATACCTTTTTCAACAGCTGGAATATAAGTTTTTGGGATTGCTCCACCCACAATCTTATTTTCAAAAATAAACCCTTCCCCTCTTTTCAATGGAGAAATTTCAATCCAAGTATCACCAAATTGGCCTTTTCCACCAGTTTGTTTCTTATATTTTCCCTGAACCTTAGTAGTCCCCTTTATGGCTTCACGGTAAGGAATTTGTGGCTCTTTAACGTCCACTTCAACTCCAAATCTGACTTTTAATTTTTCAAGAGCAACATCAAAATGAACCTGCCCTAGACCTGATATCAATAATTCCCCAGTCTGCGAGTTCCTTTCAACTTTCAGGGTAGAGTCTTCCTCAGTGAGTCTTTGCAAGGCTTGACTAATTTTTTCCTCATCTCCTCGGGTCTTAGGGATAAGCGCCCTTGAGAAAACAGGTACGGGAAAAAGGATAGGTGGAAAAACAATCTTTTCCTTAGAATCTGAGAAAGTATCACCTGTAACCGTTTGCTTGAGCTTTGCAACTGCACCAATTTCTCCTGCTGGAATCTCCGAAACAGGAACCTGTGTCTTGCCCTGCAACATATAGAGTTGCCCAAACCGTTCTGAGGCCTCCTTCGATGTATTGTATATGGAGGAATCACTTTTAATAGTGCCAGAAAATGTCCTAAAAAGAGTTAATTTCCCAGCATAGGGATCTGCAACGGTTTTAAAAACCAACGCAGAAGTACTTTCATCGCTACTTGCAGATCGGTTGACCTCTGAATCATCATCTACTTTCTTTGCTGTCACAGGAACCCGGTTTGCAGGAGAAGGAAGATATTTGACAACAGCCTGTAGTAAAAGATCCACTCCTATATTTTTCAAAGCAGAACCACACAAAACTGGTATCAATTCCCCCTTCTGAATCCCCTCTTTGAATCCGCGTGAAAACTCTTCCTCAGTCAACTCACCATTTTCGAGGTATATTTCTACCAATTCATCATCCACTTCAGCCACAGCTTCCATCAACTCCGCATGACTAATCTCCATTTCATCCGAAATACCGGCAGGAACATCCCCGGGTTTTCCTTTGCCATCGCCTTCCTGATCATAGGAAAAAAATTTATTCTGGATTAGGTCGACAATCCCTGAAAATTTTTCTTTCTCACCTTGAGGCAGATGTATAAAAATAGGAGTTTTTTTGAATTTATTTTTAATAGCTTCTATCACTGGACCCGTATTGGCACGCTCGTGATCCATCTTATTCAAAAAGATGATTCGCGGGAGATCTAGTTCATCAGCCCATTTCCATATTTTTTCAGTATAAAATTGCACTCCTTCGGTAGCACTTATTACAAATACTAATCCATCAACTACCCTTAAAGCCGCAGGGGTGTCTCCAATGAAGTTGTTACTCCCAGGAGTATCAAGAAGGTTGATCTTTGTAGAATTGAACTCGGAAAATGCTATGGAAGAGTTTATTGAATGCCCGCGTTTAATTTCACCCGGGTCATAATCCATTATCGAAGAGCTATCGCCAGTTTTACCCAAGCGTTCGGATACGCCCGTTAAATATAAAACTGACTCTGCTAAAGAAGTTTTACCTGATCCACCATGTCCCACAAAACCTATATTTCGGATATCCTGAAGTTTGTATTGTTTCATATTTCCTCGTTTGGTAAATGTTCCAACCTTTTCATCAGGAATAAAACACCACAAAAAATCTGAATCTAATAAGTTTAAGAACCTTAACCATTCCAAACTTCCAGGCAAAAGTCAAAAGTTTATGAGTTAGAGGAACATAAAAAAACTGATTAATTTTAGGGACTTAGGAAAATTTTCCGAGAAAGTGAATCCAAGAAATTGTAATCTATTGGGTTACATAATTAATTTAATTGAGTTTAAAGCAAATATTGCCAATTAAACCCTTATCTGGGAAGAGTCAGATTTCTTTACCCAAAAATAAGCTCAAAAAATTAGGACTCCTCTTTTTTTCCAGATAAAATCAAACGAATCGGAGTACCCATCAAGCCAAATGATTTTCTAATACTGTTTATTAAATACCGACGGTAAGAAAAATGGATACCTTCAGGAAAATTTAAATAGCATTTGATAGTAGGAGGTTTATTTTTAATCTGCGTGGCATAAAACATTTTTAAGAATTTTCCGCGGTAACTGCTCATAGGGTTTCTTTGAATTGCCTTTTCAAAACAATCATTCAAAGGGGCCGTGGAAATTTTTCTGGAATATTCTGCAAATACTTTTTCTATCTCTGGCAAAATTTTATCCACACGCATCCCAGATTTTGCAGATACCGTTAAGATAGGAGCGAACTCTAAAAACTTGAGTTTGTGGTGAACTCTTTCCTTAAAGTTTTCAAAAGTAATTTCTTTCTCCCTCATCAAATCCCATTTATTTCCAATAATGAGACAACCCTTCCCTCTTTCCAAGGCATAACCGGCAATCGTAGCATCCTGATCTGTGACATTCTCCATTGCATCCAGCAATAAGATGGCCACATCACAGCGATCAAGGGCCTTTAGCGCCATGATCACGCTAAATTTATCTAAAACCTGTTTGGTTTTCCCTTTCCTACGAATACCTGCTGTATCCACTAATACAAAGTCTTGGTCATTAGCCTTCAGAAATGTGTCAGTCGAATCCCGGGTTGTTCCTGGAATACTTGAAACAATACAGCGCTCGGAACCTAAAAGTTTATTTATTAAAGACGATTTTCCAACATTGGGTTTCCCAATTACTGCAATTCGTATCGCCTTGCTCTCTAACTCTGGTTCAATAATATCGGGGAGAAGCGTTGAAACCGCCTCGATTAATTCATAGAGTCCATGACCATGCTCCGCTGAAACTGGTAACATTTTTTTCACACCTAGCCCACTGAACTCAGGAAGAATATAATGTTGAGAAGGAGAATCTATTTTATTTATTGCAACTACAAAAGGTTTTCCTGATTTACGAATCTCGTCGACCATTTCTCGGTCATGAGGGGTAAGTCCTGCACGATTATCCACAACTACTATGACACAGTCTGCTTCATTTCTCGCCCATTTCCCCTGCTCAATCACCTGAAGTTCTATCGGGTTATTCTGATCTACATCAACCCCTCCAGTATCTACGATAATTGCCGATCGACCTCCAAAGTCGGCTGAACCGTAAATTCGATCACGGGTGACTCCGGGAGTATCATTGACAATCGCAGATCGACTATGGGTGAGTTTATTAAAAATGGTAGACTTGCCAACGTTTGCTCTGCCGACGATAGCAATAATGGGGGATGACATTTTCGGTTAGATGGATGAACCCTTATCCTGTAGGTACTTATGTATTCCTTCTGCAATAGAAGACGCTAGCCTGTAAATATATTCAGGTTGCGAAAGCATATTAGCTTCCTTCTGGTTGGTTAAAAAACCAACTTCGACGAGAATACTGGGCATATCGGCTCCATGAAGAACATAAAAAGGTCCTTCTTTAACACCAAGGTTTTTTAAATTACGGTTTGCCTTTTTAGAGGACCGGTAAAGGTTCTCTTGCACACGACTAGCCAATCTAGATGAATCATTAATCTTGGTGGTTGTGATCAAACTGGCAAGAATCTGTTGCACCCTATCATCCTTCACAGATTCTACCAGCCCTCTATTTTCACGAGCTGCCGTTTCTAGAGCTTGCTTATTGTGTGACGTACCAAGAAAATAAGTCTCTACACCATGGGCCGATTTTCTTTTTGCTGCATTGGCATGAATTGAAATAAAAAGATCTGCATTGCGCTTGTTGGAAATCTTGCTTCTATTTTTCAAGGAAATAAATGTATCGTCCTTTCTCGTCATCACCACCCGATATTTGTATCGGTTTAAAAGAATAGATTTGACATGTTTGGCGATCTTTATATTGACATCCTTTTCCTTGAGTCCCGAAGCACTCTTAGCCCCATGATCCTTACCCCCATGACCGGCATCTACTACAATTAAAGGGGAATTAATTTGATTTTCTCTTGAACCTCTTGGGGTGAACAAATAACCTCTCCCGAACCCATCTTTGATTTTCGCGCGCTTTCTATAGAGAGGGGTCGTTTTAACCGTTGCCCTTGCAACTTTCTTTACTGATTTGATTGACGGATTGGTAACAACAAGTTTTTTAAAGGTTTTAGGTTTAGGAGTTTCTGAAGTTGCTATTTTTGGTCTAGTAACTGGGGTAAGATTCACATATCTTCTTTTTGCAGCGACCTTGATGCTTTTGTATTTTTTCTGTGCTTTTTTTGCTTGATCGCCTTCAGGGTATTTTTTAGAAACTTCCTTATATTTCTCAGAAGCTAATGCAAATTTGTTTCTTGCCAGATATATCTCCGCAACCCGAAATAAGGCATCATCCGTTAGGTTTACAAACGAGTAGTTTGTTGAAACATTACTGTAATGATGCACCGCCTGGTCCAAATCCTTTGAATTTTTAGATACTGCGTTTAGTCCCTCAAATAATTTTCCAGTTGTGTATTCTGCCTTGTAGGCTTCATTACTTTTTGGATAACGGTCCATCACCTTTGAAAACATTTTTATAGTTTTCATCCAATGATGTCTGAATTTCTGCTTTTCAACAGAAGCCATGAGTTTGTAATAAGATTTTTGCGCGTGAAAATACAGATCACTTGGAGAAGCCGCAACAACATGATTTGCTTGGATTAATAAAAACCCAAAAACAACTAATATCTTGCAAATCTTTGAAGTTAAAAAACGCATACCAACCATTTCGTCTAAAAATTAAAGTAAGGGGAATTGCCTTAAGTTATTAATTTTATTGAAGTTTATTGATTTAAATATAGCATTTCCAAATTAATGGGTCAATAGAGCTTTTTTAACTAACGGAAAATTTAGCAACCCTCCAGAGTCTAATTAAGCCTGTTTTATACTATTTTCCTAAAGAAAGACGATCAGCGAGATAAGTAGGAAGCCCGTTTTCAATAATATTTTTTTGGGTTTTCGAAAGGTCATAATCAAATCTTTTGAACTCTACCGTGCGTTCATCGGAATCATAAAATATATATGTTGGTTTAGGATTACCGTCGCGAGGCTGCCCTAGACTTCCATCATTAAAAATATAGCGATTTTTAGGATTGATAGCCCAAAGATCCGATACATAATCGTTGATCTCTCCCTTGGGGTTTTGTTCAAGAATAATAGGTTTATGCGAATGACCAACAAAACAAAGAGGGGCATCAAAACTCCAGAAATGCTTTTCGGCGCCTCTTTTATTATAAATATAGTGCCATCTCTTAGGCTGAAAAGGAGAAGCATGCACCCAGTAAATGCCATCTTCTTCTCTATCCATCGGTAACGATTCGAGAAACTTTCTGTTTTCAACTGTCAACATTTTTTGAGTCCAAATACATGCTTCGAGCGCATCTTTATTGAAATAGGAATAATCAGTTTTATTGACCGCGGCGAGATCATGATTCCCAGCGAGGGTAAAATCTACATTTCTTCTTACCCAATCAATACAAGAGTTAGGGGCAGCCCCATAACCCACAATATCACCCAGACAAACTAAACGATCATAAGGAATGGACGAAATTTCTTTCTCAAATTGATTTAGGGCTTCGAGATTACTATGGAGATCTGAGAATACAATATATCGCATGCGGGATTTATGGAGCTACCTTAGAATCCTTAAATACCTTATCCAAAATTCCGTTTATGAAATCTGGAGATTCTTCGGTTCCAAATTTTTTTGCAATTTCAACCGCTTCATTGATTACTACTTTCGGAGGGGTTGTTGGATCAAACAAAAGCTCACAAATTCCCAGACGAAGAATATTTTTGTCGATCACTGCCATTCGGTCTGTAGCCCAATTGGCGCTTATTTTTTCTAACAGCTCATCTACTTCTTTTTTATGAAAAAAAATATTTTTAATAAGAGTTTGTGTGAAATTTTGAATCTCTTCACTAACATTTGCCCTGTCACAAAAAGAGTTCAGTTCTGAATCAGGGCTATTAGAGTTAAACTCTGTCTGATATAAAAATTTCAAGGCTAACTCTCTAGCTGTACGGCGCTTTCCCATTTTT
>CAZMBO010000059.1:7910-10684 GCA_964564655.1 uncultured Nitrospina sp.
CGAAGAATCTGAGCTCCAATTCCATAATCTCTAAGGTCCGGTTTAAATCCTAACTCTTCATTGGCCTGAACCGTATCTTTCCCTTCATCCTGCAACGCATAGGCCTTTAATTTATTTACAATGCCAATACCTCTTCCTTCCTGATAAAGATAAAGTAAAACACCTGTTCCTTCTTGTTCAATCATTTCCATGGATTTATTTAGCTGCTCCCCGCAATCGCAACGATAAGAACCAAAAACATCGCCGGTCAAACATTGAGAATGCACTCGAACCAATGTAGGCTTGTCTTTATTAATTTCGCCTTTTACTAAAGCTATATGGATTTGATCGTCTAACAAATTTTTAAAAGCTACAGATCGGAAATCTCCAGAATGCGTTGGCAAAATAGTCGAAGTAACTTCTTCCACCAATGCTTCTTTCATGAGCCGATACTCTGCCAGATCCTTGACCGTGATCATCTTAAGACCATGTTCCTCGGCAAATTTTGTCAACTGTGGGACTCGCGCCATCGTCCCATCTTCATTCATAATTTCACAGATTACTCCATAAGGGTTTAGCCCTGCAATCCGGGCAATATCAACAGAGGCTTCGGTTTGTCCCATCCTTACTAATACTCCCCCATCCTTTGCCCTTAAAGGAAAAATGTGGCCCGGTTTTACTAGATCCTCCTTGACGGTTAAGGAATCAATGGCTACTTTGATGGTATGAGCTCGGTCTGCAGCTGATATACCCGTACTGACCCCTTGACGTGCATCAATCGAAACCGTGAATGGGGTTTCAAAAGCCGATTGATTATCTTCGACCATCATAGAGAGACCCAACTCTTTGGTTCTCTCTTCAGTCAGAGTTAAACAAATCAATCCTCGTCCAAATCGGGCCATAAAGTTGATAAGCTCGGGGGTAGCCTTTTCCGCTGCAATCATCAAATCGCCTTCGTTTTCACGATCTTCGTCATCAACAATGACAATCATTTTTCCTTGCCGCACATCTTCAATGGCTTCTACTATAGTGCTAAATTCTTTTCCCATTTATTCTTTCTCCTGCTGTTGCAATAAATCCAACACAGGTCCGGTCGATTCCGGCTTCATCAGAGTTTGACATGCTTTGTATACGTATTTACCAATCATATCACATTCGATATTTATTAAATCGCCTATTTTCCTAGCGCTCAGGTTGGTATGCTCCCAGGTAAATGGAATTATAGACACATTAAACCTATTATCTTTACAATTGAAAACAGTGAGGCTAATACCATCCAAAGCGATTGAACCTTTTTCCATTATGAAAGGGCTCAGGGAAGGCGAATGGGAGAACTGCAATAAAACTTCACCCGGTTTTTCTTCAATATTTAAAACCTCACCTACCTGATCAACATGACCACTAACAAAATGACCGCTGATTTTTGAAGAAGGTGTTAAGGATCTTTCTAAGTTTACCTGATCTCCTACTTTAGAGTTTTTGAAACTGGTTTTGCTTAATGTCTCCGTCCCCAGATCCATTCGCAACATGGACTCATTGAAATCGACAACGGTGAGACAAACACCGTTTACCGCAATACTCTCACCCTCCTCCAGGCGCGAAAAATTAGTTTTGGTCTCGACAACCATAGCCGCGCTTTCCTGACCATGGACAAATTCACGTATGGTTCCTAACGATTCAATTATTCCGCTGAACATGGTTCGGCCTCCACCATCAAATCTTCTCCTAATTGAATGACTTTCATATTTTTTAAACTTATTGCCTTAGTAATTTTATCGATACCCATACCTCCAATTGGGCCAGGAGCCTGTTGCCCACCTACCAAAATGGGGCAAATAAATGCAAAGACCCTATCAACGATTCCTGCAGAAAATGCACTGCTATTCATTTCACTTCCACCTTCAATTAGAATGGATGTCAGGTCTTTTTTCACCAGTAATTTCATCAAGTATCTCAGGTCGAATCCCGACTTTCCTATTTTACCTTTAAGAACTTCTATGTTTTTTTCAGTCAATGACTTTTCTCTTCTTACTGATAGTCCGGGACCGGAAACATAAATTACTCGTTGCACATTGCCATTCGCAAAAACTTTTGCCTTTAATGGAATCCTGTTTCTTCTATCCAAAACAATACGCGTAGGATGCGTGATACCTTTTTTTTTCAACCGACAAGTTAATAGTGGATTGTCTTGCATAATTGTATTCGTTCCAACCAAAATAGCATCATGCTTGTTTCTCAACTCATGCACAAAACTACGCGACCTAATGCCAGATATCCATTGCGAGTCTCCCTTCCGGGTAGCGATTTTACCATCGAGTGACATGGCGGTTTTTATCGTAACAAATGGCATCCTCGTTTTTATAACCTTAACGAAAACCTCATTCAATTTTTCACAATCTTTTTTCATCATGCCTATTGATACCTTTATTCCCGCTGCTTTCAAAGCGCGGATTCCTTTGCCTTGAACTAATTTGTTCGGGTCTTTCATACCAGCAAACACCCTTCTTACACCCGATTGTATAATGGTGTCGGTACAAGGAGGCGTTCGCCCTATATGACAGCAAGGCTCGAGATTAACATAAAGGTCCGCACCTCTTGCTTTGTCCCCCGCTTTCCTTAGGGCCACTATTTCAGCATGCGGCCCTCCGGCGTATGGGTGAAATCCTTCGGCAATAATTTGATCTTTTTTGACAAGCACCGCCCCAACCATAGGATTAGGAGCCGTCTTTCCCTTACGAGCTAATTTTAAAGCCCTGAGCATAAATTGGTTATTCATAAGTTTTAGTAAAGGAAAA